>DASZUZ010000298.1:0-4484 GCA_035547415.1 Bryobacteraceae bacterium
CGGGGGCGCCCGGATCGAAGGGATGCGCAGGGACGACCTTTCCGTCGACCACAGGTGCCCATCCTCCGAGTCCGCCCGCCGGCGCGCCACCGGCTTGTGCAAGCCTCCGTTGTACCTCGGTCTGCACGCGCGTCAGCGCACTGGTGGGAAGCGATTGCAGTTTTTCCAGACGACCTTTCGAAATGCCAAGTTCCTCGAGAACTACAGCGGCGCGTTCCGCTGCAACCTCCGATGATCCCGAGCGGAGCGTCGATCCGCTCTGCACAACGGCGCGATGGAACAGTCCTTTGGCCGCGGGCATCGCCATCAGGTGGCTCACCTTTCCGCCACCGCCGGACTGGCCATAAATCAGAACCTTCCCGGGGTCGCCGCCAAAGTTCGCGATGTTGTCTCGTACCCATTCGAGCACCGCCACAATGTCCAGCATGCCCACATTGCCGGACGATGCATAGCGCTCACCACCGACTTGCGCAAGGTTCAGATAACCGAAAAGGTTAAGACGGTGATTGTGCGTTACAACCACCACATCGTGATGCCGCGCAAGATTCTCGCCGTTGTAGCACAGCAGATCGTTGCCGCTGCCCCCGGTGTAACCGCCGCCATGCATATAGACCATCACCGCCCGCTTCCGGCTCGATGCATTGACAGAAGGGGTCCATACGTTCAGCCGAAGGCAGTCCTCACCCCGGATCCATCCGTTTGTCCGGTACAGCAGGAACGCATCTTCGTCGGTATTGCGGCCACTCGCATCGTCTTCGATCACGCCGCTGCCGGCCTGTGGGCACGAGTGCCCATAACTCAGGCAATTGCGTATACCGGTCCAGGGTTTACGCTTTACGGGTGGCATGAAGCGATTTGCGCCCGTAGTCGATTCGCCGTAGGGGACGCCGAGAAAAACAGCGACGCCGCCGCTGCTGAATCCTCGTACTTTGCCAGATGAGATTTCGACGACCGGTGTGGCGGGGACATTCGAAGGCGTTTTTTGCTGTTCGGCCCGGCCGAGGGCGGCAAATCCCGCCGCTCCAGCGGCCACCTGCAATGCCGCTCGGCGGCCCAAAACGAACGAAATGTTGCGATCGATCATTCTTCGTCTCCTTACAAAAGATTGCCCGAGGGGTAATTCGCCAATGCCAGCCGCTCATCGCGATCCGGATCGCTTACAGCCTTGCTTCTCCGCGCATCGAAAACCATGGTTGTGCGTTCCGTCAGGGTGTACGCGGGCCACGGCAGCCCCTTCTGACTTGGGTTGCCAGTTCGCGCAAACGTGGCCCATGCACCGCTGAGTTGTCGCGACAGAGGATCGGATTCCGGAAACAGGACAAGGCGCATCGTGAGGGGAAGATCACTCGTGTGGAACGACTTGATCCTCATCTCGCCCTGCGCGAGTGGCGTATCCCACTGACAGTAATACATGTACACGTTCGCCTTCCCCTGCTCCGCTTTCAGTTCAGCCTGCCGCACCGCGTTGTGCCGTGCTCCGCGGTCAGTCGATATCCGGAAGTACAGATCCGTCGGGCTGTCGGCCGGATGATCGCGGCGGTAAAGAGCAAGAAGACCGTCGACCTTCGATTCCGGGATGCCGGCCTGGACCAGCCGTGCCCGTAATCCTGCTTGGTCGAGCGTGAACAGCGTTTTGTCCTGCAACGAGAACAGACTGGATTCGTCCTTATCGCCGCCTATAATCATCGGGATTTCCCGGGACTCCTCCGGGGCCTTGACCTCCCAGGTTTGGTGCGGGAGCGAGTGACCATCGACCACGATCGCAGGTCCACGGCCGCCCAGGGACGCAAGTAACTTGTCCACCGGAACGCGCTGTAGTTCGTCGGCCTGCTTTTCACCGAGTCCCAGATTGGACAACATACGCCGCGCGCTTTCCGCGCCCGGATCCGCAGTTGACGCCTGAAGCGCAGAGCCGCTCTGGACGCAGGCCTTGTGGAAAAGGCCCCTCGCAGCGGGCATAGCCATGAGAGCGCTGATCTTCGCGCCTCCGCCCGATTCTCCGAAGATTGTGACATTTCGCGGGTCACCCCCGAAATGCGAAATATTGTCCCGCACCCATTCGAGCGCCGCGATCAGGTCGAGCTGTCCCACGTTCCCGACGGCATACTTCGGGCTGAACGCGCCGAGGTAAGTGTAACCGAATACGCTCAGGCGATGATTGACTCCGACCAGCACGATGTCCTGCTCGCGCACGAACCTGTCGCTGAACAGGGTGAGCGCGTCCGATCCGCTCGTCAGGCCACCGCCGTGGATGTAGACCATTACCGCGCGCCGGCCTTGCAGCCCGGGTGTCAGCACATTCAGGTTCAGGCAGTTTTCGCTGTCCTCCTGCGCGGAAAGCTCGATGCGGTCCGCCCTGCCGCCGGCAAAATATTCGCCGATCAGCGGGCTGCGAAAGATATTGCCGGACCCTTGCACGCAACGAGGTCCGGTTCGTGTCGCATCGCGGATTCCGGTCCAGGTAGCCGCTTTGGACGGCGGAAGGAAACGGCGTGCTCCCTCAGTCGGCCCGCCATACGGAATGCCTCTGAAAAGAGAGACACCGTCGATCGATGCGCCTCGAAGCCGTCCGGATTGAGTCTCCACCACCGGAGATTGCTCGGCCGCTGTTGCCCGCCGCGCCGCGACAGAGGAGCAGAGTCCGGCAGCCATGGCCGAAACAAGGCGTCGGCGGCTGATTGCGTTTCGATCTTCCCGAGTAAATGTCATGATTGCCCGCCCAACGAATTACATCAAATCAGGCGAGGCCGTAGCCGGCCTTCACCGATTGACCCTGATCGACTGCGCATGATAGCATCCATCCAGTCGCCCATCGGTTCAGCCAACTGAACCGATGTCGTGTTGGTTCCAGATTGGTTGTTCTTATGAAGCGCAACGGGTATCAGGTCCCCCGTCAGCGGCCAGGTGCCGCTCCATGCGCTTTGCTTTGTTCTCTTTTCGTCTTCGTACCGCTGAATTCACCGGCTGCCGCGCAGCCGAACCTTGTGGATCAATACTGTATTGGATGCCACAGTACTGCATCGAAATCAGGCGGTCTCGTACTCGAAAAGGCCGACGCGGTCCATCCTGCTTTGCATCCCTCGATTTGGGAGAAAGTTGTCCGGAAGTTGCAAGCGGGCGAGATGCCGCCGCCCGGCGCGCCGCGGCCCGCGGCTGAGTTTACTCGCGCCTTCGTGGCAGGTCTCACCAGGAATCTGGACGCAGCCGCCCAAGCCTCACCTTACGCGGGACGCCCGGTCATCCGGCGCCTGAACCGTCTCGAATACTCAAACGCTATTCGCGACCTGTTGGCCATCGAACTGCCAGTCGCCGATGAGTTGCCCGCCGACGGAATCGCGGGCGGCTTCGATGACATTGGCGACGCTCTTTCGCTGTCGCCGCTCCTTCTCGAGCAGTACCTGAAGGTTTCGCGGCGCGTAAGTCAGTTCGCCGTCGGCGTGGGCGATTCGTCTCCCGTAACCGAGATTTTTCCCGCGCCGGAAAAGCAATCAGCCTGGCTCGGCGCGGGGCTGCCTTTCGGCACCCGTGGCGGCATCCGGGTCGAACACTATTTCCCGTTTGACGGAGAATACAGCCTGCGCGCATTCATCGGACGGGACGCTCTGCCGCACCCGGAAGGCATTCGCTTTTTCCAAACCCGGGTGAAGATCAGGGCGGGCTCGCATATCGTCATCGTTACATTCCCGGATGAGTTTGCCAAGCGCGAAGGCGCAGTTCCCAATGTCGCCGGCAAAGGCGGTCCTGCTTTCGGCGGCCCGCTCGATACGCGCGGCTCAGCCATCCATCCCACCATCGAGTTCCGCGTCGATTCGCAACGCGTAAAGCTGTTTGACATCGGCGGCATCAGCGTGGGTGAGGCGGCATTTGCGGGGCAGCCTGGTCCCCCCACTCTCGATCGCATAGAGATTTCTGGCCCTTACAGCGCAACGGGCGTCAGCGAAACGCCGAGCCGCAGGCGAATCTTCGTATGCGCGCCCGCGAATCCGGGCGCCGAGGCTCCATGCGCGGCGAAGATTCTCACGTTAATCGTGCGGCGCGCGTTTCGCCGCGACGTCTCAACAGCAGACGTTCAGCCATTTCTGAAAACGTGGGCCAGGGAAAGGGACAAGCACAGCTTCGATTTCGCCATTGCGGCCGCGCTTCGCGACGTACTCGTCGCGCCGGATTTTCTCTTCCGCCTCGAGTTCGATCCGTCTGGAGCGCCTGCCGGCAGCGTACAAAACGTTTCCGACTTCGAGCTTGCGTCCCGCATCTCCTTCTTCCTCTGGAGCAGCATTCCGGATGATGAGTTGCTCGACATCGCGCACTCAGGGAGGCTGCATGAACCGGACGTCCTCGCTCGCGAAGTGCGACGCATGCTGGCCGATCCACGAGCCGTGACCATGGCCGATGACTTCACCGAACAGTGGCTCGACCTGCGCAGCCTCAGTGAAGTAAAACCGGATCCGAAGGCCTATCCCGAATACGACAGCGGTCTCGCTGCC
>DASZUZ010000299.1:0-2604 GCA_035547415.1 Bryobacteraceae bacterium
TCCTATAGTGAAGTGAGAGGAACCTGGCGATGCTCCAGGAATTCAAAGGTCGTGTTCGGTATTGGGGCTTTCTGCTCCTGAAACTCGTCGGCGCGGCGTTCGGTTCGACCGTCGCACTGTGGTTTCTGAACCTTTTTTGGCTTCCGGCTACTCCCCTCTTTCACTGGAACCGTTATCAGTTCTGTTATGACCTGCTCTACACCACGCTGGCGGGCGTGTGGTTCCTGTTCTCATACGGTTTGTTTTATCTGGCGATCTGGGATCAGCGGTACCGTTGCCGCACATGCCTGAGGAAACTTCGCATGCCCGTTGAGACCGGTTCCTGGGGTTACATGCTGCAGTTGGGTCGTCCCCGGATCGAGTACATCTGCCCGTATGGGCACGGCAAGCTGAACGTCGAGGAACTGCAGATTTCCGGCGCGGTACAACCGGAGTGGACGGAACACGGCGACATCTGGGAGGAACTGTTCGCGACCAGTGAAGGGGCCGACCGGGAGCGGTGAACAATACAACTTCGGCGTTGACGGGTAAACTGGCCGTCTGGCGCTTGATTGCGGGAATCGGAGTTCTGGGCAGTCTGATCGCGGTACTCCTGGCGCTCTCCCCCATTTATCTCGACAATTACCGGCTGAATCGATATGTCCATGAGCTTGCGGCCTCTTCCGGCACGTCGGATGAGACTTTGCGGGCGGAAATCGTCGCGCGCGCACATCAACTGGACCTCCCGCTTCAGCCCGGAGACGTTCACGTGACCCACGACGGCGGAAAACTCCATATCGATACCAAATATGCCGTCAGGAGGGATCTCGCCCTGTATTCCGTGGATCTGCACTTCCATCCGCAGGCTTCGGCGCGGTAACCGGACGCCGATTCCCGGTATCCTGTAGTTATATGAAGGTCGCCGAAGACCGGCCCGCCCGGCCGAAAAAGGAACGTACGGTCCGCGTTCCGAAAAATGCCGCGCTGGTCCGGTTCTTCCTTCACCCCGCAGGCAAGACCTTAGTGGTGATAGTCGCGTGTCTGATGATCGCGTCCTCGGCGGTGTTCGTTCACTTCTACAATAAGTACGCAAAGCTGATCGATGCGAGACTGCGAGGCGGCCCCTACACGGCCACCTCCCGGATCTACGCAGCCCCGAGTTCGATTACCGTCGGGGATGAAACCACACCCAACGATCTGGCCGCGACTCTGCGTCACGCGGGTTACAACGAGAATCGCAACAATCCGATCGGCTACTACACGGTTCGCCCGGATTCGATCGATATTTTCCCGGGCGCGGATTCGTACTTCGATCAGGAAGCCGCGGCCGTTAAGTTCACCCACGGCAAGATCATCCGGATCGTATCGCTCGGCGACAACACGGACCGCCCGATGTATGAGCTTGAGCCGCAGCTCATCACGAATCTGTACGACCGGAAGCGTGAGAAGCAGCGCGTTGTCCGGTATGAAGATATTCCGCCATATCTTCGCAACGCCATTCTCTCGGCCGAGGATAAGCGGTTCTTTCAGCACTCCGGATTTGACCCGATCGGCATTGTCCGCTCCGCGTGGATCGATCTCAAGCGCGGCCGCAACGAGCAGGGGGCGTCGACTCTCACGATGCAGCTTGCCCGCAACATGTTCCTCACGCTCGACCGGAACTGGCGGCGCAAGCTGGCCGAAATGATGATTACCATGCAGCTCGAGCAGAAGCTCACCAAAGAGCAGATTTTCGAGATGTACTGCAATCAGATCGACCTCGGTTATCGCGGAAGTTTCGAGATTCGCGGCTTCGGTGAGGCGTCGCAGGCTTACTTCGGAAAGGATCTGCGCTCGCTGACGCTCCCGGAAGCAGCCACGCTGGCGGGAATAGCGCGCGGTGCCAGTTACTACAATCCGTATCGCCATGCCGATCGCGTTCGGGATCGCCGGAACTGGATTCTCGGCATGATGCGCCAGAACGGCTACATCGACGACCGCGAGTATGCCGTCGCCACGGAGGCGCCGATGAAAGTTGTTACGGGCGCGGCGGAATCGAGCGACGCCCCTTATTTCGTCGATCTGCTGAACGACGACCTGGAAAAACGTTTCCCAGGCTACGATTTCCAGGCGCACTCCGACAAGATCTACACGACGCTCGACCTGAACCTGCAGCGCGCCGCCAACGAGGCGGTTGCGATCGGCATGAAACAGGTGGACGACCTCGCTCGCAAGCAGAAGCGTTTCAAGAACGCGCCGTTTGTGGCTCCCCAATGCGCTCTGATTGCCCTCAATCCCCATACCGGCGAGATTAAGGCGCTGGTGGGCGGCCGGAATTACGGTCAAAGTCAGTTGAACAGGATTCTCGCGCAGCGGCAGCCTGGATCGATCTTCAAACCCTTCGTTTATGCGGCGGCCCTGAACACGGCAGTGGCTGGCGGCACCAGGACCCTCACACCGGCATCCATCGTGGTGGATGAACCGACCACCTTCACCTTCGATGGCCAGGACTACGCGCCGCAGAATTTCGAGCACGAGTTTTTTGGGCCCGTAACACTGCGCCGCGCGATGGCCAAATCGCTCAACGTAGCGACCATCAAAGTCGCCGAGATGGTCGGCTATGGGACGGTGGTCAATCTGGCGCAC
>DASZUZ010000300.1:0-4035 GCA_035547415.1 Bryobacteraceae bacterium
GGCGTGGGCGATGGCCCTCGCGCTTTACTTTTCCGGCTTCCCCGCCGTATCTTCCTCGAGCGCGAATACAAGCGTCACATGGCTTTGAACCGGCTGCCCGTCCAGCGTGGCCGGCGTAAATTTCCACCTACGGGCCGCATCCAGCGCGTGATCGGTAAGTGGCGAGGCGTATGCGCCTTTCACGCGCTGAACCGCTGCCTGCTTGACGCTGCCTTTTTCGTCGACGGTCACCTGGATGTGAACCTCCGCGCGAGAGCCGGAATCCGCGGCGGCGCGCCTCAAAGAAATCGCCTGCCTCTGCGAAACAACCGGCTGAATGGATTGAAGCGGGCGGGCGGGAACCAGATGCGGAGGCTCGTTCACGGCAAACGCCGCCATACGGACGCTCTCCCCCTCGCTTCCTTCCGGGGTGTCGGGGAACACTGCGGTCCCCCCGCCGGCGTCAAGGCCGGCCCGTTGCGCAAAGCTGGACGATCGGGTTGTGATCTCCATCTGAACGCGAGTGTCCGAGCCCGGCGTTCGATACAGAAGACTGCCCACCCGCAGCTCATGGGGAGTCATTTTGACGACGCGCTCGCCATGGCTGCCTGAAATGGTGATGGTTCCCTGTTCGGCGTCCAGAATCTCCGCCGAGCGCTGGTTCCAGCTGATCAGGACGTCCTCTCCCTGGCGCATGATTCTGAGACCCAGGCCGATGTTCCGCGCCGCCGGGTCCGGGCGGCCGGTTGCGGCGATGGCGTGACTGCGCCCGCGATCGATCCATTCCTTCGCCAGCAGGGCTCCGCCCGCGACACCGGCAATCGAAACGGCGGCGCCCAATAACCACCTGGTATAAGTTTTGCGCCATGCAGCGGTCCGGGGCGCGTCCAGCCTCGTGGCTGCGCCGGGCACATCGCCCGGTGGCAGGGCCGCGGGCAGGTTCTCACGAGGAGGGGTGGCCGACTCCAGGCGAAACTCGAATCCGTTTTCTTTCTGTCCGGGCGACCAGAGATGAATTCTGACTGCCGCGATTCCGGGCCCGTTCGGACAGAGCGTCATGAAAACGCTGCGGGCCTGCGGAAAGTACATCGCGCTGCGGACTCGGTCTGTTTCCGCCGGCCCTTGCCGGAGTTCCGAACCGGTGCGATACCACCCCACTACCGCGCGATCGGCATTGATCTCCATGAGGCGAATAAAAGCTCGTTCGTCCGCCTCCGAGGTCTCCTCGGAAAATCCAAACCGGCATTCTGCCGGCGAAACCGCAACCTCGTCAATCCGTGCCCGCCATTCACATTCATTCTGCTCGAGGCTGCCGAATACCAGACCCACTGCGCAGGGACCGCCTGCCGTTCGCGCCTCCGGGCTCTTCGCGGATTCGCGAACCAGCGCGGCCACGGCGTCCGGCGAGAGTGAAACACGGTATTCGCAATCCTCGTCGCGCCATTCGACCTCCGTGCGCCGGTTCGGAATTCCGAAAGAAACGGAAGCGTCGGATCTGCCGCGAGCGCTTATCTCTGTTTGCGCAATGGCCATGACGCTGCTGGTTTCAATACCCGTTCAGAGGAACACGACGGATTTTGGGCCGCCTGCAAATCAGGCACTGTGCGCCGCCTCGTGTGTTTCTTTCTCCTCCGCCTGTGACGGAGCACGCAGCGCCGCGGCAGCCTGAATCATCGCCGATGCCCGGCTGAGCCGGACGAGCCGGCTCTCGAGATCGCGTATCTCCGAGAACAGAAGAAGAACGACAAATCCGAGGCTCACCAGAGCCAGATAGATAATCAGGTCGACGCCGCGCCCGACTCCGAGGAAGTGCGCAAGCGACGTGGCGTGGTTCGGTCTGAGAATGAGCCACGTGCCTGAGAGCGCCAGCGCCAGAACCAGAAGACGATCCCACAATTTGGTTCTGAGCGCGACGAAGTACAGGAGAGATCCACCCCCGACCAGCGTTACCAGGATGACTTGTACGCCGTTCACTGGAAGACCTTTCTCAGAAGCATGTCGATCAGGATGTTCACGGAATTCAGCGGCTTCTGGCCTTTTGCGCGCGAGTAGTCGCTGTAAGTTACCGTGGATGGCTGCTCTCTGTATCTCAGCCGCGCTTTTCTGATCTCGCTCAGGATTTCCGTCGCGTGAGCGTAACCGGGCTCCCTGAGCCGTATCTTTTGCAGAGCCGCGTACGAAAGCGCGCGGAAGCCGTTGTGGGTATCGGTCAGCCAGAGTCCCGTCAACATCCAGGAAACAATCGTCCCGACGCGCAGCAGACATCGTTTGCCGAACGGAACCAGCCGCCGGTCGTCAGCCCGAAGAAAACGGGATCCGAGCACCACGTCACACTCGCCGGCAAGCACGGGAGCGGCGAACTCCGGAATCTGCGCGACGGAATGCTGACCGTCGGCATCGAAGTGGATCAGACATCGGGCGCCCACCCGGAGACCGTACTCCATCCCGGTCTGGAGCGCCGCGCCCTGCCCGAGGTTGATCGGATGGCGGATTCGCGTGAGGGGCAGTCCGTCCAGTGTTTCCCACGTGCCATCTGCGGATCCGTCATCGACCACGACAACGGTGTATCCCCTGTCAATCAACGGCTTGATGTTGCCCTTGATGACACGGCTTTCGTTATAAGCCGGAACCACGACCACGATATCTGCCGGATTCATTCTGGATCACCCTCCCTTCGCTGTGCTTGTGACCGGATGCAGGATTCGCTTCGCCGTTAATGCTTTCTGAACTCCAGGGCCGCAATGGAATTGGGATTCCACTCACGCACCTCGTATCCGCGCTCTTTGAGGTACTCCAGGATCCACGGAAGCATTACGTCATCCCAATGGCCCAGCATGAGAATGCGGTCCGCGCCGGCCAGTTTCCCCGCCACTGTTGTCTGGATGTACGTCCTCGCGTCGTCGTCGAGAATATTGGGGAGCGGAATCATTTCGCCCGTAATCGGATATGCCGCGATGGGAGCGAAAAGATAGCTGTCCTTTGTCGCGCCGGCCTTCCAGTTCTGGTAATTGGATTCAATCAGCGGGCTCCTCACGAACACTGGCACGCGCTCGCGATCGGCCAGGCTGTTGATAATGCGGATCGCCGGGCCATATTCTTCCGCCCCCGGCCTGAAGAACCGCGCCAGCATCGGGGGATTCAACACCAGAATCGCCGCCATGATCCAGAGCCACTGACGCAGCTGTTTTGCCGGGAAAATCCTGACGGCTCCCCACGCGATCAGCAGGCAGGTGGCGGGAATCGCAAATGCGATGTAACGTTCGACGAACACGGTCATCCGGGAAAGCGTTGACGCGCCATAAAAGAAGAGCGGTCCCACGAGCCACCAGACGATGATGAGGATGAGACCCGAGCGGTCCCGGCGTTCATCGCGCGGGAACCCGGGCTGGCTTCGAAGTTCGATATAGAGCCAGGCAAGCGTCGCGGCGAATATGGACGTCAGCGGAATGAGCGCCGTAATGAATTGGTCCGGCGAAGGACGGCCGGCAAAAGGCAGCGTATGCGCATTCTTCACCAGAAGGACCAGAGCGGGCCAGAGCGGCAGGGTCGATGCCGCCAGTACTGCGGCCGAAATCGCCACTTTGCCCCACGACGCCGTTCTCCGAACGCTGCCATCAAGCAGGAGATAAAGAAACTGAACGAAGAAGATGAATGCAAACAGATAGTGGAGGTAGATAACGGCTACGGAGGCTGCAAGGTACAGCATCCAATACCGGCGTGACCCGGTTTGCAGCCACTCGTAAAAGCAATAAAACGATGCGATGCAAGCCGCGATGGCGAGAGCATAGGGGCGGGCCCCGACGGCAATCCGGATCATCGACGGATGTGTAATAAAGACTGCGGTGGCGACCACTCCCGCGCCCTCTCCGGCGATCCTTTCGGCGAACCTGTACAGCAGGAAAAGCGCAACCAGCGAACCCAGTAACGAAGGCGTCCGCATCAAAATGTCGCGCAACGGCGGAGAGCCCACGCAGAAGAACGACGTCACGACCGCATAAAGGATGGATTGTCCCGGCCAGCGGGAGGTGTGCGCGATCGCTTCACGCCAGCCATCGC
>DASZUZ010000301.1:0-8825 GCA_035547415.1 Bryobacteraceae bacterium
AACGCCGTCGCGGGAATGGGCGCGGATTTCCGGGATTACAACAATGACGGGCTGCCGGATGTCGTGGTGACCGGGATGGTGAACGACACCTATCCGGTGTTCCGCAACCACGGCGGCTCCGCGTTTTTTGAAGATGAGACCATCCGGTCCGGGGTCGCCCGCGTGACGAATCAACTCACCGGCTGGGGTATGGGGATCTTCGATTTCGACAATGACGGCTGGAAGGATCTTTTCTTCGCGAACTCCCACTTTCCGCGCCTCAACCGCTACCTGGGCACGAGTTCGGAACTGGCGAACAGCGTCTTGCGAAACACCGGCAACGGACGGTTTCAGGACGTCAGCGCTACGGCTGGCTCAGGCTTCGCGGAGAAGGCGCTGTACCGTGGGGCGGCGTTTGCGGATTTCGACAACGACGGCCGCGTGGACGTGGTGGTGACGGCGCTGAACGGACCCGCGAAAATTTTCCGCAACGCGACGCCGGATGCCGGACACTGGCTGGCCATACGGCTGGTGGGAAAGAAGAGCAATCGGGACGGTCTGGGCGCGCGCGTTACCGTGACACGGATGGACGGGAGCAGGCTCTCGAATCACGCCACGACGAGCGTCGGGTACGCATCGGGAAGCGAGAAGCTGGTGCGATTCGGACTGGCGGGCGACGTTCGGGTAAAGGCGGTTGAAGTAAGGTGGCCTGGCGGGAATGTACAGAGGCTGGCCGACGTGGCGGCCGATCGGGTGCTTGAGATCCGCGAACAATAAAAAGGTCGCGGAGGCATGAAGAGCCTGCCTCCGCGACCGGACTGACTACTCGAAATCGCTCAGTAGTAGAACTTCACCGCCACCTGCAGTTCGCGCGGTCCGCGCCCGCCTGCATAACCGCTGATGACGCCGAAGCTGGGAGATCCGAACGTAGCGTTCGGCGTCCCGAAAGTAACGCTGTTGGTGACGTTGAACGCTTCGAGCCGGAACTGCAGTCGCTTCGCCTCGGTGAAGTAGACGTTCTTGAGCAGCGAGACATCCGCATTCTTGATTCCCGGGGTTCGGTAGTTGAGAGTGCGGGGAGCCGTGCCAAACGTATCCGGAGCCGGACGAGAGAACGCCGCCGTGTTGAAGTAGTTGTTGATCCTGCTCTCCACGGAACCGGAAGTGCTGGGGTCGCCGATCAGGTTGGGACGCTGCGCGCCTTCCCAGAGGACGCCGCCCTGAAGAGACGGAATGATCGGATATCCCCGGCTGAACGTCGTCAGACCGTCGATCGACCATCCGCCGATAACGGCATTGACCTTCTTGCTGACGTTGCCGCCGAATGCCTTCCCCTTGCCCACGGGAAGCTCATACGAAAAGCTCATCACGAGACGCTGCGGAACATCCATCGCGGAGACGGAGCGTTCCAGCCGCAGGTTCTTGTAGTTCTGGACGGACGTCGTGCCGCCGAGCCACGCCACGTTGCCGGCGGAGAACGACGAGTCGTCAATCAGTTTCGAGATTGTGTAGTAAGTCAGGAACGACAGGCCATTCGAGAAGCGTTTGTCGTACTTGAACTGCACGGCGTGGTAGATCGAGTTGCCGATGTTCGGAGTGGAGCCGCTGACGCCGCCCGCATATTGCGGATACGGACGCAGCAGCGTGTTCAGCGTCACCGTGGGCGCGCTGAGTCGCGACTTGGGATCCGTGATGATGCCGTAGAACGGATTGGGAACCAGCGCGTTCAGAGCCGTTCTGCCCATGCTCCAGTAAACGGGATCGAGGCGGTTCTGGTTTTCGACGCCGCCGCCGAAGTACAGGTGCGTGCCTTTGCTGCCGGTATAGTTCACTTCGAATACCGAACTGCCGGGCAACTGCCGCTGCACCGAGAAGTTCCACGACTGGTACTGGGGATTGGCGTCCGGCCGCGTCTCGGTACCGACGCCGAGCCCGAGGAAAGTGGCGGCGCCGAGCGAATTGCCCGGAGGCAGCGTCAGACCGTTCGGATACGGATTGGAAAGAGAAGCGTATTCGGTGAGCCCGCCGTCGCGGCTGAATTCCGGAGTGGAATCGGTCGAGAAGGCCGAGCCGGTGTGACCTTTGATGGTGGCGCGGGACACGGTATAGAAGATCCCGTAACCGCCGCGAATCGCGGTCTTGTCGTCGAGAGCGTAGGCAAACCCGAAGCGCGGCTGGAAGTTGTTGTAATCGCCGTCGATCGGGCTGCGGGTGTTGGCGTCGGCGAATTTGAACTGGCCTTTGAGGTCCGGGTAGCCGGGAACCTTTCCGGCGAGCGGCGAAGGCGCGTTGAAATCGAACCAGCTGTAGCGGTTATAGCGCTCGGTGCGGGGAACGTCGAAGTCGTAGCGCAGGCCCAGGTTGATGGTGAGCTTGCGGGTGATCTTCCAGTCGTCCTGCGCATAAAATCCGTAGTATTTTGAAGCGGACGCCGACGGCGGATCCAGGTGGTAGTCGCCGCCGCTGCCCCAGCCAAGCAGCATCGAAGCCACGCCGTTGCCCTGCAAAGAGCTGCTGCTGTTCGGGTCCTGATTGGTGATCGCGCGGCTGAACGTGAAGTTGCCCTGCGGGTAACCCGGCTGCAGATAGTTGAGACGCATCAGCCTCGCTTCCGCGCCGACCTTCAGACTGTGCGCGCCCATGATCTTCGTGACGTTGCCGATAATGCTCTGCACATCGTCGCCGCGGACGATACGGCCATAGCCGACCATGCCGACCTGCTGGTAGCCTTCAGGCTGGAAAGCCGGGAACTGCCGCAGCCCGGACGTCAGATAGATCGAGGGCAGTCCGAGAGACGTCGGATCGAAGCCGTCGCTCTTGGGGTCCGTCTGGGCATGCTGCCGGAGCACGCCGTAGCGCAGATTGATGATCGTCGTGGGGCTCTGGATCCGCGTGAAATCGTAGACGAACTGTTGGGTACGCGAGCGCGAATCGCCGTTTGAATACGGGTCGGCGAGGTTGCCGAAGAAGTTGGGCGGCGTGTTGTCGCCGAAGTTGAGGCTGTACCGGGTGCTGAAACGCATCTTCTCGTTCAGATTGTGATCGAGTTTGGCGTCCATCTGGCTTGACTGAGATTGAGCGACGCCTTGTCCGAAGAAATTGTTGGTGTGGCTGAAGGCGTTGCCGTCCGAAGTGGGATTCGGGTAATACGAGAGAGCCTTGATCGCGATCGGATTCTGCGCGCTCACCGGAATGATATTGCCCGGAAAGGGATTTCGGAGCGTGCGCCCGTCAGCCGTCTTGTACGTGTCGAAGGGATTGAAGATGGTGATCAGCCTGCCGCTGGCGTCGCGCGTGTCGGAAAAGTCGCCCGCGCGCTCTTTGAGCGTCGGCAGGGTGCTGAGCTGTGTGGACGCGTTCGACTGGATGGTTTGTTCGAAGTCGTAAAAGAAGAATGTCTTGTCGTGTCCGTTATAGAGTTTCGGAATCTCCACGGGACCGCCGATGGTGCCGCCGAAGACGTTGCGCTGGAAATCCGGAATGGACTTGCCCGCGCGGTTCGAGAACCAGCTGTTGGCGTTCATGGCGGCGTTCCTGGCGAACTCATAACCCACGCCATGGAACTGATTGGTGCCGCTCTTGGTGACCATGTTGACCACGGCCCCGCCGGTGTTGCCGAATTCCGCGCTGAAGAAGTTGGTCTGGACCTTGAACTCTTCCACCACGTCCACGGAAGGCTGGTATTCGAGATTGGTGATGCCGCTGTTCTGTTCGACGTTGGTCAGGCTCATGCCATCGAGCAGAACGTCCGACGTGGAATTGCGCACGCCGTTGGCGACAAAGTTGGTGCTCGACTGACCGCCCGCGCTTGTGTTAACCGGAGTGACGCCTGCTGCAAGCGAAACCAGCGCGAGCGGCTGGCGTCCGGCGAGCGGCATGGACTGGATGAAGTTGTTGTTGACCACCGTCCCAAGATCGGCGCTCGTGGTGTTGATCAGCGGTGCGGCGGCAGTGACGTCAACGGAAGTGGCTACGCCGCCAACGGCGAGTTCCACGTTAATCGTCGCTTCCTGCTGAACCTGCAGATCGAAAGGGTTCTGGGAATATTTTTCGAACCCTGCCGCTTCGGCCTTCAGTGTGTAGCGGCCCGGAGGCAGGGCCGTGATGTTGTAGCGGCCGGACCCGTCCGTATTGGCGGTGTGGTCGAGGTTGCGGTTGACATCGGTAACGGTAATCTTCGCGGACGGCACGGCCGCCCCCGATTTGTCTGTAACGACGCCACGTATGGATGCGTTGAATGTCTGTGCCCAGAATATGGACACACTAAGCGAGAGCGCTGCGCAAAGCAGTAGAAATCTGTTCATTTCCCCTCACGTAACTGGAAGCTATCGGGACAACTTTATAGTTTCCAGAGAGTTATGTCAATTACGCGACGGCCGCGCGGTGCGGTCACGGAGAAATTAGCAGATCGGAAGCGCTGCGTTTTGAATGGGATCGGTGCGGTTGAGCACGTCAGATGAAAGGAAGAGTGACGGGGCGGTCAGCTCGGGACCAGCCCCGTCATCGCTATCGCTCAGACCGATCGCCGGCGAGTGATGAAGCTGATCAGCCAGAGAACCAGAAATACAAAGAACAGAACCTTCGCAACCGAGGCAGCCGTTCCGGCAATACCGAAAAACCCGAGGGCCGCCGCAATAATTGCGATGACCAGAAATACCAGCGTCCAGTGCAACATTTGTGATGCCTCCCGCGCACCACAGGAGCAATCGCGGAGCCAAAGAAAATGCTGCTACCTGGGATAAGTGGTCAGAAACACAGCGCTTCCGGTGATCTCGAAGGACGGCGCGCCCGCGCTGACCTCCCAGGCTTCCCCCGCCGCGAACGGGTTGCCCGCGATGGTTCCTTCGCCTTCCAGCGCGATATAGAGCGTGTTCGCAAGCGGAGTCGGCGCAATCGCCGAACCCTCGACCTTCAGCCGCTCGGTCCGGAAGTACGCCGACTCCACCGGCAACTCGCGCGCGGCGTTTTCACTCCGGGGCTCCAGGTGAGAGACGTCCATCGCCTTCTCCAGATGCAGTTCGCGCGGCCGTCCGTAATCGTAGAGCCGGTACGTCACGTCCGAGAGCTGCTGCACCTCGCACAACACGATCCCGGCGCCGATGGCGTGGATGGTTCCCGCCGGAATGAAAAAAGTATCGCCGGGCTGCGCGGGAACCCAGTTCAGCAGGTCCATGATCTCGCCGCTCAGCGACGCTTCCCGTAGGCGTTCGGGCGTAATTCTGGTCCGCAGGCCGAGCGCGATCTTCGCGTCCCTTTCAGCCTGCAGGATGTGCCACATTTCCGTCTTGCCCCGCGAGTTCTCGTGCTTCCGGGCATATTCATCGTCCGGATGCACCTGGACGGACAGATTCTCCGAGGTAAACAGGAACTTGACGAGAAGTGGCGCCGCCTCCGAGGCCGCAAACCAGACTTCTCCGATTTTGCGGCCCTCCGGATTGCGGTGCCACGGCTCGGTGGCAGGCGAGCCCCACACCTTTTCATGCGGCGTCGAGCTCAGCCTGACCGGGATCTTCACCCGAGTTTCTCCACGAACTTCTGGATGCGGTCGAGACCGCGCTCCAGTTCCTGCATGGAGGTTGCGTACGAGATGCGGACGTGATCGTTCGTGCCGAACGCCTCGCCCGGAACGACGGCGACGTTGGCTTCCTTCAGCAGCCGGTCCGCGAACTCGAGCGGCGTCTTGATGCCCCCGCGGTTCAGAGCGCCGCGAACATTCGGGTACGCGTAGAACGCGCCCGCGGGCATGGAGCATTCAACGCCGGGGATGGTGCGGAGTCGAGGAATCACGAAATCGCGGCGCCGGCGGTATTCTGCCAGCATCTGCGGCACGGAATCCTGCGGGCCTCGCAGCGCTTCGATCGCCGCTTTCTGCGCAATCGAGGTCGGGTTCGAGGTCGAATGGCTCTGCAGCTTCATCATTGCGCCGATAATCGGTTCCGGAGCCAGCCCGTAGCCGATCCGCCATCCGGTCATCGCGTAAGTCTTCGAAACCGTGCCGGCGACCAGCACCGTCGGCTTCGAGTTCGCGATCGACGCGACGGAGTACGGCTTTCCGTCATAGAGGAAGTGCGAGTAGCACTCGTCCGTGAGCAGGTAAATTCCGCGCTTCGAGGTGATGTGGTACAGCTTCTCGAATTCCGCGTCCGCCATCACCGCGCCCGAAGGATTGCTGGGTGAGTTGATGATAACGATGCGCGTCTTCGGTGTGATGTTGCGCTCCACCATCGCGGCCGTCAGCGTGAAGCCTTCCTTTTCGTCGGTCTCGACGAACACGCACTTGCCGCCCGCGTAATTGACGATGTCCTTGTAGGTGACCCAGTAGGGCACCGGGATGATGACTTCGTCGCCCGGGTTGACGAGCGCCTGCGTGTAGTTGAACAGGACGTGCTTGCCGCCCACCGTGATGATGCACTCGGACGCCTTGTAGTCGGTGCCGAACTCCTTCTTGTGGCGCTCGATCACGGCCTGTTTGGTTTCGGCCGTGCCCCCCGCGGGCGTGTACTTCGTGAAGTTGGCGTTGATGGCTGCGATCGCGGCCTGCTTGATGTTGTCCGGCGTCGGGAAGTCGGGTTCGCCGGCGCTGAAATCGACGACATCGACTCCTTCGCGCCGGAGTTTATCGGCGTCGGCCATGACCTTCATGGTCGAAGAAACGCTGATCGCCGAGATGCGATCCGCGGTCGGTGATTGCAAGGTTGGTGTCATTTCGTTTTACTGAGCCTGTTTCCACAGACGCTCGCGAAGCCGCTTTTCGACAAGCGGCGGCACGAGTCCCGTGATGTTCCCGCCAAGGCCGATGACCTCTTTCACCAGCCTGGAGCTGATGAAGGAAAAGGCTTCGCCGGCGAGGAGAAAAACCGTTTCGATGCCCGGCTGCAGTCGGCGGTTCATCAGCGCCATCTGCAGTTCGTTCTCATAGTCCGAGATCGCGCGGATGCCGCGCAGAATCACGCTGGCCCGCTTCGTAACCGCATAGTCCGCCAGCAGCCCGTGGAAACAATCGACTTCCACGTTGGGGAAGCGGCGGACCGTTTCCGTCAGCATTTCCACTCGTTCTTCGACGCTGAACAGCGGCGACTTGGCTTCGTTGTGCAGAATCGAGACGATGAGGCGGCCGAACAAATGAGAACCGCGCTCAATGACGTCCAGGTGCCCGTTTGTCATGGGGTCGAACGATCCCGGGTAGATCGCGACTACCCCGCTGTGCGTCTGCGTCATGGAAGAGCGGTTAAACCTCTTTATTTTAACGTGCGGCGATTCACACCATCGCGCGCAGGTCGGGATGGGCCGCGAGTTTCGCCGCTGTGGCCGCCTGCAGGTCCGCGAATGAAAGACCCGGGGCGATCTCCTCGACGACGATGCCGTGCGGCGTGACGCGCATGAATGCGAGTTCCGTGATCACCGTGTCCACTACCCCCAGCCCGGTCAGAGGGAGCGTGCATTTCGGAAGGATCTTCGGCTGCCCGGCCTTTGTGGTGTGCTCCATCGTGACGATGACGCGGCGCGCGCTCGCCACCAGGTCCATCGCGCCGCCCATGCCTTTCACGATCTTCCCGGGCACCATCCAGTTGGCGAGCCCGCCCTGTTCGTCGACCTCCATCGCTCCGAGGATGCTGAGGTCAATGTGGCCCCCGCGGATCATGGCGAACGAATCGGCGCTCGAGAAATAACAGGACCCGGCGGCTTCGGTAATGGTTTCCTTGCCGGCGTTGATCAGGTCGGCGTCTTCGAAGCCGGCGAGCGGATATTCTCCCGTGCCCAGCATGCCGTTTTCGGACTGCAGAACAACATCGAGCCCGGGCGGGATCAGGTTCGCGATCAGCGTGGGCATGCCGATGCCGAGATTCACGTAAAACCCGTTCCGCAACTCGCGGACGGCGCGGCGAACGATTCTGTCGCGTTTCGCGAAATCGTTGTTCACTGGCCGGCTCCGGTTCTGACGGTTCTCCGCTCGATGCGCCTCTCGTACTTCGCCCCTTTCACGATGCGTTTGACATAAATCCCCGGAGTGACGATATCGTCGGGGTCGAGTTCGCCGGGTTCGACGAGTTCTTCCACTTCCGCAATGGTGATTTTCGCGGCCGTGGCCATCATCGGATTGAAATTCCGCGCGGTCTTGCGGTACACGAGGTTCCCCATGCGGTCTCCCTTCCACGCCTTGATCAGAGCGAAGTCCGCCGTGAGCCCGCGTTCCAGAAGATAGGGACGGCCATCGAACTCGCGTACCTCTTTGCCCTCCGCGACGATCGTGCCCGCCCCGGCGGGGGTATAAAACGCGGGAATCCCCGAACCTCCTGCGCGGATGCGTTCGGCCAGAGTGCCCTGAGGGATGAGGGTGACCCTGAGTTCGCCCGCGAGGACGCGCGATTCGAGCAGCTTGTTCTCCCCCACATAACTGCCGAGGTGGGATTCGATCATGCCGGCTTCGAGGAGCAGACCCATGCCGAAGCCATCGACGCCCATATTGTTGCTGATCGTGTGAAGGCCTTTGACCTTCCGTTCGACGAGCGCCGCAATGAGATTTTCGGGAATGCCGCAAAGCCCGAAGCCGCCGAGCATCACTGTTGCGCCGTCGGCTATATCGGAGACCGCCTCGTATGCGGACATGACTTCCTTGTTCATTCGCGCCCCACTCAAGAATATATGTGGGGTCGGGGCTTCAGCCCCGCCGCCGGCCTTCTGGCCGGCGAAAAACGCCGGTCGGCGCAATGAAGCCCGCCCCACCCGGTGATGCAATGTTTTTTGCGAGCGCAATGGGCCGAAAACTTAGCGGTACAGTGCGAGTCAGTCGTCTCGTTGGTCTGAGTACGCCAGGGATAAAACATTTTTCCCTCTTTGATGCGCAT
>DASZUZ010000302.1:0-3855 GCA_035547415.1 Bryobacteraceae bacterium
CAATAGGCCGGGGAGTTGCCGGATACGGGCGAGCCCGAAGAATTCGCTGTCATGGTCACACCACTGGAATAACCGTTGGACGCCGCATAGAGACAGCCGGCCTGCAGATCGTTTGTGGGCGGCGTGACGCCGGCGCACGTGTACGTGGTTCCGCAGATGACGCCATTCACTCCGCAGCTATAGCCATTCAGCTTGGCGTAGTTCGCTGCGGCCATCGCGGCTGCATCCGCCGCTGTTTGCGCCGCCTGACGCTTGTAATAAGCCCAACCCAGATCCCCTGCCAGTCCAAGGACAGAAAACAGGACGAAAAGAGAAAGGATTACAAGAAGACCCGCTTGCCCACGACGGCTTCCAATCAGACGGGAAGGACGCATCAAAACTGGATCCTCTGCCGCGTGGTGGCTCCGAGAGTAACGGTCGCCGAGTTCGAAGGAGCTCCGCCGGGCCAATATAGCGGGAGCGGACTCGCAACGGGATACGTCGCCTGGATCAGGATGTCCTGGTTCACGCCGTTGTCTGTGGATGAGGGGAACTGCGCTGAGTTGCCGACGCACGTGGTCACCGGGCTACAGGTCTGCGTGGATGTCGCCGTTGTGAGAACAATGTCCAGTCTGGAAGGCTCGAGCGCCCGCGCCTGATCTTCAATCATTGTCGCCACATCTCCCACCGTGAGCGCGCAATTGTTTCCATTCTGGGTACAGCCCCGGCCGTGCGTGCTGACATAACGTCCCACTGTCTCGATGGCGTATTGCATCGTGAAGAATTGCCAGGCTCCAAGCGAGGCTTCAATAATCGCGAGGGTAATGAAGACGATTGGCATACCCACGAGAGTGAATTCGATCAGAGTGGCACCGCGCCGGCTTCGCATCTTAACTCCGAACGGCCATGATGACGGTACGGCTGATTGTCATGACGCCCGGGAGCAGGCCCGGGATGGGGACCAGTTGGGGCGTCGTGTAGGTTACCTGCACCGAGGTCGCATTCGACGAGTCGGGCCCTGCGACCAGCGAAGCGGTCACCGTAAGCGGTGACGCCAGGCACGTGCTGAGCCCGGTCCCCACATTCGGAAGACCCCTCAACTGGTCCAGCGCGTACGAGCACGCATTGTCGGAGTCGGCTGCCGCTGTGGTACTGGAGGAACAGTACAGGGCGCCGACGCGAGCCGCGTTCTGCGTCGCGATCAGCGCATACATATAGAAGCCAAGGTCAAAAGCGCCCACCACAAGAAAGAAATACCAGGGCATCAGAAGAGCGAATTCGATGATGCTGGTACCGCGCTGATTCTTCTTCAACGTTCCTGAGGCGCAGAGCATAGATCCACCGCCCGACTCCTTCTATAGTTTGGGGAATATAGTACCGGTGGATCAAGATCAACAAGAGTTAACATCCTGCGATGTATCAGGCGAGGGATCAGTCGTTTGCCGAATGGCGCGCCGCCAACTGGCGGGGGGCACCGGGTTCAGGAGACTTCATGCGCACCTGATCCAGCCGGGCCACCAGCAGGGTCTGATCGTCCTGGGGCAACTCTTTGCCAAGAAACGCCCGCACGTCGTCCAGCACAGCCGCGCAGATCTCACCGGGTGGTTTGTCGCAATGCCGTTTGATCGATGCGACGACGCCTTCCTCGCCGAACTCCTCATCACGCGCGTTGGCCGCTTCGAGAATACCGTCTGAAAACACCACCAGAATGTCGTGGTCTTTCACCGCCACGGTCGCCTGTTTATAGCGCGCGCCCGGCAAGAGGCCGAGCACCGGTCCTCCTTCATCCAGGTGAATTACCCGTAGTTCCCCGTCTTCATGCCGTATCAGGAGCGGCGGCAGGTGGCCGGCGTTGATATATCGAATTACCGACGCGGCGGGATCATAGAAGCACCAGAACAGGCTGACGAATCTCTCTCGCGCAGTCTTCATGCAGAGGAGATGATTCAGCCGCTCTGCCGCCTGTTCGTGATTCAGAGCGGAACCGGTCCCGCAACTGGCGCGTACGGCTCCCTGCACCACGCCCATCAGGAGAGCCGCGGGCAGACCCTTTCCCGAAACATCGCCCAGCACAAGCGCGATTTGTCTGTCGTCAGTTTCGAAGACATCGTAGAGATCGCCGCCCACCTGCCACGCGGGAACGCATGTCGCAGCAAAGGCCAGGCTGGTCGCGAGCGAGTTCTCCTGCGGAAAGAGATCGAGTTGCACTCGGCGCGCCAGCGCCAGTTCCTCTTCCACATGCTTGCCGCGCATGTAGTGGCGGAAGCGCAGTCCGATCACGACGACAGCGGCAATCAGCGCACAGGCCGCCGAGCAGCCAATAATGAGTTCTTCGAGCAACGGCGCGAAATTCGTCGAGACGCCCCGCAGATAGATCGCAATTTCAACGAACAGCGGTCCCGGCCGGCCATTTCTTCCCCTTTCCTGCCGACCCGTGTCCGGCGGCGCGCCATCGCCGGGTGGTGGAGGCGCGAGGCGCAACAGGTTCAGCGTTACCAGAACGTCCCCCGCCCCGGTGCTGCGCACGTCCGGCCGGCGGTCCCGGTCCGCCAGCAACCGCCCGGGCTCGCCCGGCTTGTAGACGGGCGCGTCACCTACTTTGTCGCTCTCGGCGACCACTTCACCCCGATTGTTGACGATCCGAATCCATGCCATGTGCCGCGGTGGTTCATTGACCAGTTCGCGCAGCACCGGAGCCAGAGCGGCAGGGTCGCGCGAATTCGTGAGCCTGGCGGCTCGCGCAATCGAGAGAACCCGGCGATCTGCTTCGCGGCGCGCCTCCTGGCGAACCAGACTTCGCTCGACGTAGCGATAGGTGTGCAGGGTCTGTACCAGCAGCAACAGCCCCAGCGCCAGTCCCACAACAATGGAGAGCCGGAACCACAGATATTTGGGTTTCACCGTCTGGCTCATCATAACCGAGTGCGCAGGCCCACTACCATGTAGACGTGGAATCGAAAGATCTGGCGCGGTTCATTGTGGAGCGCCTCCGCGCCGCCGCCCACGCCGCGTACTTTGTCGGAGGCTGCGTGCGCGATCTGCTGCTGGGCCGCGAACCCAAAGACTTCGATGTCGCGACGTCGGCGGAGCCGGACCAGCTACTCCGCCTTTTTCCGCGCGCCGATCGCGTCGGAGCGCATTTCGGCGTGGTGCTTGTCCATGACGACGGCGCTCACGTGGAAGTTGCGACATTTCGAAGCGACCTCGAATACCTCGACGGCCGCCATCCGGAGGGCGTACGTTTTGAGACCGATCCGCGGGAGGACGCTGTCCGCCGGGATTTCACGATCAACGCGCTGCTGCTCGATCCGATCAGCGGCGAGATTCTCGATTTCGTCCACGGCCGCGAAGACCTCGCGGCGGGCGTGGTTCGCGCCATTGGCGATCCGGAGACGCGTTTTCGCGAAGACCATCTCCGACTGCTTCGCGCGGTACGATTCGCCGCGCGCTTCGGATTCCGGATCGAACCCCAGACATTCAGCTCGATCCGTCATCTGGCGCCTCTGATCCATGATGTTTCGGCGGAACGGGTTCGCGACGAGATCGCCCGCATCCTCACCGAAGGAGGAGCGCGCCGAGGCTTCGAACTCCTCGATGCGACGGGACTGCTGCACGAAGTCCTGCCTGAAATCGAGGCGATGAAAGGCGTCGAACAGCCTCCCGAGTACCATCCCGAGGGGGACGTCTGGGTTCACACGCTGATCATGCTCGAAGGCCTTCGCGAGCCTTCGCTCGAACTGGCTTTGGGGGTTCTGCTGCACGATGTCGGCAAGCCGGTCACATTCCGGATCGCGGAACGTATCCGCTTCGACGGCCACGTGGAACGGGGCATCGAAATCGCGCACGGTCTTCTGACGCGTCTGCGGTTCCCAAACG
>DASZUZ010000303.1:0-3454 GCA_035547415.1 Bryobacteraceae bacterium
CCCACAGCCACTTATCCATCCTCACGCGCTCTTATGCCTCACGCGCTCTTATGCCTCACGCGCTCTGATCTCTCAACGCTTTTATAGTCTCACCAGCCGTCCGTCCGGTCGCCGGCTTGCGATCACTCCCTGTCGATGGTCCGGGGCCATCCACCCGCATGTACCATCGAAATTTGTGCTTATCAACTGGATACTTGCGCTCGCGTCGTCCGTACTGCTGGTTCTGCTGTTTCCGCACTACAGCATCAACTGGCTGGCGCCCATCGCTCTGACGCCTCTGCTGATCGCGGTGGCGCGCGAGGCGCGGTGGCGATGGCGATTCGCGCTCGGTTATGGCGCGGGTATCCTTTACTGGTTCGGTCTCTGCAACTGGATCCAGTGGACTCTGGAGCAGCACGCGGGCGTGAGCGGGGCCGTGGCGTGGTTCCTCTTTGCGCTCTTCTGCCTTGCAAAAGCGCTGCAGATGGGCATTTTCGCCACCGCCGCCGGACCTTTGCTCAACCGCGCCTGGGCTCCGCCGGTGATCGCCGCGCTGTGGGTCGTCATCGAGTGGACCCACTCCTACACGGGGTTCGAATGGCTCAATCTCGGCAACGCGGGCAGCGATATGTCGATACTGCTTCGCCTCGCGCCTGTCACCGGGGTCTGGGGACTCTCTTTCGTCTTCGCGCTGATGTCGGCATCCATCGCCGCAGTCATCCTGCGGCGGCACCGCCTCGCCAGCGGCTGGCTGCTGCTTCTGCTCATCCTGTTCGTTCTGCCGGATATTCCGGCGCCGCAGCGCGGGGTGGCGTCGGCGGTCATCGTCCAGCCCAACATGGACGACGAAACCCTCTGGACGCCCGAACTCGTGGACCGCACCGAGCAGCACCTGAAGATTCTCTCGCTCGCGCCCGTACTGAGCCGCGATCGGTCGGTGGATCTGATTCTCTGGCCCGAAGCCCCCGCGCCGTTTTATGCGGACGATCCGAAGTTCACGAGCTTCGTTGCGTCGATCACGAAAGCAGCGGGGACGAGTCTTCTCGCCGGAGTGGTGGGTCGCGCGCCCGACCACGCGCCGCTCAACTCGGCGATGCTCACCGGTCCCGACGGATCCGTGGTCAGCCGTTACGACAAAGTCAACCTTGTCCCGTTCGGCGAATTTGTTCCGTGGCCATTCGGGGCCATTACGAATAAAGTCTCGACCGAGGCCGGCGACTTCGAACCGGGCCGGAACGTCGTCGTCTCGCCACTCGGGCCGCATCGCATCGGAACGTTCATCTGCTACGAATCGGTATTTCCGAGTTACATTCGCCGGTTTGTTTCTTCGGGGGCCGAAGCGTTGTTCAACATTTCCAATGACAGCTGGTTCGGCAAAAGCCAGGCGCGCTACCAGCACCTGCAGATTGTGCGCATGAGAGCGGCTGAGAATCGCCGCTGGATCATCCGGGGCACGAATAACGGAATCAGCGCCATCATCGACCCGGCGGGCCGAATTCTCCACACGCTCCCCGAATATCAGGAAGCCGTGGCGCGACTGCAGTATCGGTACCGGCGGGACCTGACCGTCTACACCAGATTCAGCGACTGGTTCGTTCTGCTCTGCGCCGTGCTCGGCATCCTGCCGTGGGGATACGCGGGTCTGCGCCGGTTACTGCCCACCTACGAGAAACCCGGATCGCAACTGCAGAGATAACCCGCGGCTCCTGCCGTAGCCGAGTTGGCCAGAGCGCGAGGATAATGGTGTCAGGCCCGGCGTAAAAAGAACGGGTCCGATAGAAGAACACGCACCGGAATAATTGCGTTCGAATATCAGTTGATCCCACAACATGGGATTAAATGTAATTTTTTTATCATCAGCGCTGGCTTTCTGTTAGTTACGTCACTTTCTGGTGCGGTGGTACTTATTTAATAACGTTAATCTGAGTACATTCCTATGGCTTCCGCGACCCGTCCTCGCAGCACTTTTTCCCCTCCCCAAAGCGCCCAACTTCTCGATGTTCTCCTTGCGGTCAGGCGTGGGGATTTTTCCGTCCGCATGCCTTATGACCAGACCGGCATTGAGGGCAAAATCTGCGACACCCTGAACGAAGTCATTGAAATGAATCAACGGCTGACGCTGGAACTCCAGCGCATCAATAACGCCGTTGGCAAAGAAGGGAAGATTACGCATCGCGCTTTCCTTGGCGATGCGACGGGCGGCTGGTTCGATTGCGTCGAGTCCGTCAACGGGCTGATTGTCGATCTGGTGCAGCCATCCACGGAGGTATCGCGAGTCATCGGGGCGGTGGCGAAAGGCGATCTCTCGCAGAGCATGGCTCTCGAAGTCGAAGGCCGTCCGCTCAAAGGGGAGTTCCTGCAGACGGCACGCGTCGTCAACACGATGGTGAACCAGCTGAACTCGTTCTCCTCCGAGGTTACTCGCGTGGCCCGGGAAGTCGGCACGGAGGGAAAACTCGGCGGTCAGGCGATCGTCGAAGGGGTCGCAGGCACCTGGAAGGATCTGACCGAAAGCGTCAACTCGATGGCCAGCAACCTGACTAACCAGGTTCGCAACATCGCCGGCGTCACCACGGCGGTCGCCAAAGGCGACCTGACAACGAGGATCACGGTCGACGCGCGCGGCGAAATTCTCGAGCTGAAGAACACCATCAATACGATGGTCGACCAGCTCAGCTCGTTCGCATCGGAAGTGACGCGCGTGGCAAGAGAAGTCGGGTCTGAAGGCAAGCTGGGCGGCCAGGCGGAAGTGCGGGGCGTCGGCGGCGTCTGGAAAGATCTGACGGACTCGGTGAACACGATGGCCGGCAACCTGACGAATCAGGTCCGTAACATCGCCGGCGTCACCACGGCGGTCGCCCGCGGCGATCTTTCCACGAAAATCACGGTCGACGCGCAGGGGGAAATTCTCGAGCTCAAGAACACCATCAACACGATGGTGGATCAGCTGAACGCATTTGCGAGCGAAGTGACGCGCGTGGCGCGAGAAGTCGGATCGGAAGGTAAGCTGGGCGGGCAGGCCGATGTGCGCGGCGTGGCCGGCGTGTGGAAAGACCTGACGGAAAGCGTCAACTCGATGGCCAGCAACCTGACCGATCAGGTGCGTAACATCGCGGGCGTGACCACGGCCGTCGCGAAGGGCGATCTTTCCACCAAAATCACCGTCGCGGCGCGCGGTGAAATTCTCGAACTCAAGAACACCATCAATACGATGGTGGATCAGCTCAGCTCCTTCGCGTCCGAAGTCACGCGCGTGGCGCGCGAGGTCGGCACCGAAGGGATTCTTGGCGGTCAGGCGGAAGTCAAGGGAGTCGCCGGAACGTGGAAGGATCTTACGGACTCGGTCAATTCGATGGCCCGCAACCTGACGGGACAGGTCCGTAATATCGCCGAAGTCACCACGGCCGTGGCAAGGGGCGATCTTTCGCGCAAGATCACGGTGGACGTGCGCGGCGAAATTCTGGAACTGAAAAAC
>DASZUZ010000304.1:0-4389 GCA_035547415.1 Bryobacteraceae bacterium
ACCAATTGAGCGGCGGTCCTCCCGCCACGACGGTTTGCGCGGGCAGGAAGGCCGGTGGCGAGGCCGAAGCCCCGCCCGACATTTCAACGTTTGGTCTTGGTGTGCGGCTCGGCGCCGGTGGCCCGGATCAGCTTCGTGAGAAGATCGACAGCCATGTCGATCGGGAGCACGTCCGCAATGATGATCGGGGTGCGGCCATTCGCGTCGACAGGATCGAGTTCAGCGCCTTTGTCAGCGAGGAACTGAACCACTTTGCAGATTTCCGGCTGCGTCGACACCTGCATCGACCCCGTCACGGCGGCATGCATCACGGCGCCTTTCGTCTCCGTCACGGCCTTGATCGAGTCGGGATCGAGTTCGTACGCATACTGGACCACGTCGACATGACCGCTGTTGGCCGCAGCCATCAGCAGAGTGCTGCCGTCCTGAGCCCGCAGTTTGGGATCGGCGTGCGCGTCGATCAGAGCATGCATGATCTCGGGATGATCAGCTCGCGCCGCCAGCATCAACGGCGTCTGCTCGCCGGATGGGCCGCGGAAGAAGGCTGCGATTCCCCTGCCGCGGGCCGCCGGTGTCTGGTTCGTCTTCGCGTTAACGTCCGCGCCCTTCGCGATCAGTTTCTTCGCGAGGTTCACGTCACCCAGTTGCGCGGCGATGTGGAGAGCGGTATTGCCGGTCCGATCTTTGGATCCGACGTTCGCGCCTTTGTCCACGAGGAGTTCGGCCACGTCTGCCTTCTTCGCAGTCGCGGCGACGAGCAGCGCATTCAGGCCGGCGGGAATCGTGTAGTTGATGTCGGCCCCCCCGGCCAACAGGTTTGCCACCGATTTCGCGTCGCCTTTTTCCGCCGCGAAAATCAGCGGAGAAAAGCCACCCTTTGATGCCGTGTTCGGGTTCGCACCTGCCTTCAGCAACACATTCACGGCGTCGGCATGGCCGTTCGCCGCTGCCCACATCAAAGCGTTCTGCCCTTTGACGGACTCTGTCGCATCCACTTTCGCGCCATGCTCGATCAGCATCTGCAGAACGCGCGGATTGCCGGAACCCGCCGCGATCATCAGGGCCGTCTCGCCATTCCACCGGGCTGCGTTCGCGTCCGCCCCCGCTTTGAGAAACTTCTCCACCACGTCGGCATTGCCATTGGCGCACGCGAGCGTAAGGGGCGTCTCCCCGTACTGATCGACCGTGTTGACTTTCGCGCCCGCTTTAAGCAGAGCGTCAACCGTTTGGGTATCGTCCTGATACGCGGCCCATGCGAGCGGCGTGGAACCATCCGGCAACGCCTTGTTGACGTCGGCGTGGCTGGTGATCAAAGCCATGATGGCTTTGTGATTCTGGTCTTTGATCGCGTCAATGAGGCCCGGTTCAGAGGCCGACGCAATGGCAAGAGACGCGGAAACAAGAAGAGGCAGGCGGAAGCGCCTGCCCCACATCTTCTTCGACATTTACTTAGACTCCAGAGAGCTGGTCGACTTTTCCGGTGCTGTCGCCCAGTGTTTCGGCGGGAACGCCAGCTTTGTCGAGCATGGTGACCAACAGATTGTTCATCGGAGTCTCGGGCTTGTAGCGGATGTGCCGCCCACCCTTGATATCCGCCGACTTACCACCCACCAGCACCAAAGGCAGATCGTGATGGTCGTGCACGTTGCCATCGCGGATGCTGCTTCCATAGAGGAGCATGGTGTGATCGAGCAGCGTGCCATCGCCGTCCTGCGTCTCGCTCATGCGCTTCACGAGGTAAGCAAAGGAGCGAACATGGTGCTCGTCGATCTTCTGCGTCTTGGCGATCTTCACAGGATCGTTCTGGTGGTGCGTCACAGAGTGGTGTCCGTCGGGTACACCGATTTCGCGATAGCTGCGGTTGGATCCCTCGCGGGCCATCATGAAGCTGATCACGCGGGTCATGTCGGTCTGATAAGCGATGACCATGAGGTCGGCCATGAGCTTCGCGTGCTCTTCAAATGTCTCGGGAATTCCGGCGGGGCGTTCCATGACAGGGATCTTCATGGTCGCGCTCTGTTCCTCCGCCTTCTGAATGCGGCGTTCGATGTCCCGGATGGCGTCCAGGTATTCGTTCAGCTTGCCTTTGTCGCGTGAGCCGAGGCCGGGAGAAAGACGGGCAACGTCGGTCCGGACATAGTCGAGTATGCTGCGGTCCTGCTCCATGCGCCGGATGCGGTCTTTCGGATCGGTCGTTTCACCGTCGCCAAACAACCGCTCGAAAACCGCGCGGGGGCTGATCTCCATCGGGTTCGGCGTCGTCGGTCCGCGCCAGGAAATCGTATTGGTATAAGCGCAACTGTAACCGGAGTCGCAACCGCCGGCGAGCGTCGGTTCCTCGAGACCAATTTCAAGAGATCCGAACTGCGTAAGTTTCGCGAGTTCCTTCGCCGCAATCTGATCCGCCGAAATCCCGGCATGGATGTCGGCGCCTTCCGTTTTCTTGGGGTGGACCCCGGTAAGCCACGTAGCGCCCGCTCGCGCATGGTCGCCGGCGCCATCGCCGAGCGCGCGTCCGTTGATCTGCGCCAGGTTACTGAGGACAATGAGGTTGTCCCGGAACGGCTCGAGCGGCTTCATGGTCGCCATGAACTCGAAGCCAGCCCCTTCCGCTTTCGGCACCCAATCCTTCTGGATGATGCCGTTCGGCACATAGCAGAACCCCATACGAATAGCCGGCTTCGCAGGTGTCAGGCGGGTGGCCGCCATTGCCGGAATCATCGAATCGAGCAGCGGCAGGGCCACAGCTGTTCCGATGCCGCGGAGAAACATGCGGCGGTGAAGGGCTTTTTTCGTAATGATCATGATTCTCGGGTTCTCCTCATCTGGAATTGGGGGCTCCGAACAATCGAATTGATCAGAGCCGGGATTGTATCGTTCTGTTTGGCCGCATCACGCATGATGGCCCGGACAGCAGGCGCATCGTAAGGCTCAAGTCCCCGGCCCAGGGCGTAAGTCATCAGCTTTTCGGTAAAGGTGGAAAGGAACTCGTCGCGGTGCTGAGTCAGCAGCAACTTCTTCAACCCAGCCGCGCCGTTGAACGTAGTTCCATCGGGCAACTTGCCGGAGGCATCGATGGGCGAACCATTATCTTCGGTGCGCCATGCGCCGACGCCATCGAAGTTCTCCAGCGCAAAGCCGATGGGATCCATACGCGAGTGACAGGAAGCACAGACCGGATTGGCGCGGTGCATCTCCATGGCCTGTCTCATCGAAAGCTTGCCACTCTTACCGTGCGGATCGAGCGACGGTACGTTCGGAGGCGGAGGCGGAGGCGGGGTGCCAAGCAGGTTCTCCAACACCCACTTGCCGCGCTGAACCACGGAAGTACGGTTCGGGTAGGAGGTTACTGTCAGCAGACTTCCCTGCCCCAGAATGCCGCCTCGATTCGGATCGGTCAGTTCGACGCGACGGAACTGCGGCCCGTAGACGTTCGGGATCCCGTAGAACTCGGCTAGCCGCTGATTCACGAAAGTGAACTTCGCGTCCAGCAATTCCGTGACCGGCCGGTTCTCCCGCAGAATCGCGTTGAAAAACAGCCGTGTTTCCTGCTCGAAGGATTTCCGGAGATTGTTATCGAACTCCGGATACTCGTCAGGATCCGGCTTCTGCAACGCCAGATTTCTCAGATAGAGGTACTGGCCAGCGAAGTTGTTGACGAACGCCTTCGATTTGGGATCGTCCAGCATGCGGGCGACCTGCTGTTCAACGACCTTCGGGTCCTTCAGTTTTCCCTGGTCCGCCAGCGACAGGAGCTGATCGTCCGGTATGCTGCTCCAGAGGAAGAAGGAGAGCCGCGAGGCCAGTTCGTAATCGTTCACGCGATGAACGCTGCCCGGAGCCGCACCAGCCGGATCGTGCTCCACGCGGAAGAGGAAGTCGGGGGACACCAGCATGGCGCGGAGCGCCATCTCAATGCCGTTGTCGAAGTCCCTGGCCTTGCGACCAGCAGCATAGAAGCTCATCAGCGGTTTCAGATCCGCTTCAGTGACCGGGCGCCGATATGCCCGCCGACTCAGCGCCGACAGAATTTTGCGGGCGCAGGGTTCTTCCTGTCCGGGAGATGCGGGCTTGCAAACAAAGATCTTCTGCCGACTTGCGGATTCCCCGGGTCCTTCGATGTCGTATGGGCCGGCGATCGAGAGTTGGTTGAACGCGGGCGCATTTCCGACTTCAGCCACGTCGTACAGCTTCAGGCGGACACCGTCCAGGCGCAGGTCAAGATGTGCGGTCGGGGGCGGCGCAATCGGGCCGCCTCGTCCACCGCCACCGCGCGCGACCGTGAGAGTCGGGACGATCTCGGGAACAGCGCTCGAACGCATGAAGGTCAGTCCGACGTGACGAACGCCTGCTTTGACAGGAACCTTCAGTTCGAGGACTTGGCCAACA
>DASZUZ010000305.1:0-2809 GCA_035547415.1 Bryobacteraceae bacterium
GAATGACCAATCCGGCTTCGGCGGGCGAAACGTCGCCGGTATTGCCGGTCGGCCCACGAAACACGCGTCTGGCGTGGGAATACTGGGACGGAAATACGTGGGTGGAACTCGGGGTTGCCGAATTCGGCCGGCCCGCCCCCGCGGCCCCGTCTTCCTTCTCCGACACGTCGGACACATTTTCGCAGGATGGAGAGGTGACCTTTCAGTTCGGATCACCGGCTCAGGTCGCGATCGTCAATGGCCAGCCCGCGTTGTGGGTGCGGGTCAGACTGATCGGCGGAGACTACGGACGCGACGTGAGTTACGAAGCCGATACGGCGAGAGGATATGTCGTTGTCCCTTCGACCCTGCGGCCTCCGGTTATTCATTCGATCGTCTGCGGGTATCGTGTTTCCGCCACGTTCGAGCCGGCTGTTCTGATCCGGAGAAATGATTTCCGCTTCGAGCGGATTTCGCCGCCATTTGAACCGTTCCAGCCGGCCGCGGAGACGCAGCCGTTTGTGTATCTCGGATTTGCGTCTCCGGCTCCGTCATTTCCAGCCCGCGTGCTGACGCTCTATTTTGCGGTCGCGCCCGGGCATCCGGAAACGGTTGTCACGGATTCGATCTCGGACCGTTCGGCCCTTCTGTGGGAATACTGGGACGGTTCGAAATGGGATGCGGTCGCCGTTCGTGACGATACTCGGGGACTGCTGCGTTCGGGCGTCGTCCGATTTATCGTCCCCCGGACCCTGGCTTCCAGAGACGAATTCGATCTGCGGCGTTTCTGGTTTCGCGTCCATCGGAGGGAAACCGGAGCTCAGTTTCAGCCAATGATTCGAAGAATTCTCCTCAACACGGCGCTGGCGTCGAATACCCAAACCACTCTGAATGAGGTCCTGGGATCGAGCAACGGGACAGCCGGACAGATGTTCCAGAGCGCGCGCAAGCCGGTACTGCCCGATCAGAAAGTACAGGTTCTGGAACCCTATTCTCCCGGACCGGATGACCTCCGGCGGTTGCGGGCCGAGGAGGGACCGGATGCTATAGAGTCTCCGGAATCGGGCGCGACAGGCGTGGCTGCCGGCGCGGTCTGGGTCCGCTGGCACGAAGTGCCGTCGTTCACCGGCTCCAGTCCTCGTGACCGGCACTACACCGTCGAGCGGGATACCGGTACATTGCGGTTCGGCGATGGCGTCCACGGTCGAATTCCATTCCGCGTGACCAATAACATTCGCATGTCTTATCAAACCGGCGGCGGAGTGAACGGCAATGTGCCGGCGCTTGCCATTTCACAACTCAAGACCACGGTTCCGTATGTCGACCGCGCGGTCAATCTGGAGCGCGCGAGCGGCGGAGCGGACCCGGAGCCTCTCGCATCTCTGACAGAGCGCGCGCCACTGATGACGCGCCATAATTTCCGCGCCGTGGCAACCGAGGATTTCGAAGATCTGGCGCGGCTCGCATCGCCCGAGGTGGCCCGCGCCAAATGCGTCCCGAATATCGATCTGCGGCAAGATCCCGAGGGACGCCATCCGAGGACCGGCGTCGTCAGCGTCATCCTGGCTCCGCATTCGCCGGATCCCATGCCAATGCCCGACTTCGAACTCTTCGATCGCGTTCGGGGCTTTCTGGACGATCGCCGTTTGGCGACATTTGACGTCGTTCTTGCCGGACCCGAATACGTCCGGGTTGATATCACCGCTGAAATCGCGGTATCGGATCCTTCCGCGGCGAGCGAGACGGAAATCGCGGTTGAACAGGCAGTCGTCGCGTTTCTGCATCCCGTCAACGGGGGGCGCGAATGCCACGGCTGGAAATTCGGTCAGATCCCTCACCAGGCGGATCTCTATTCGCTGATTGAGTGCATGCCCGGTGTCGAACATGTCCGTTCCGTTCAGGTCGCTGCGGTGCAAGAGGCGACCGGGGCAGTGCAAAGAGGCCGCTTTCTGATCTGCGCGGGCGTGATTCGAATCACCGCGAGTCTGGACTGATCATGCCGCTGAAACTCCCCAATCTCGACGACCGGAGATGGAAGGATCTCGTGGACGAGGGCACGACTCTGATTCCCGGATGGACGCGAGACTGGACGAACTTCAATCCGTCCGATCCCGGTATCACGTTGCTGGAACTGTTCGCGCATATCACCGAGACGTTTCTTTACCGGATCAACCGGGTCGGCGATGACAATATGCGGGCGTTTCTGCGGCTGGTCAACGGTCACGAATTGAATCCGGACATAAGCCTGCAGGCGGCAATCGAACAGACCCTCGCCGTCCGCGGGGAACCGCATCGCGCCGTGAGCGCGCGAGACTTCGAACACCTGACACTGCGCGCGAATAATCGCATCCCTGCCGGCGAACAAAAGGTCGCTCGCGTCCGCTGTATTCCTTTGCGTAATCTCGAGTCGGGCAAACCCACGCGCCAGACTGAACCTGCGCCGGGACATGTGAGCGTCGTTATTGTTCCGGATGTTGCCGCGGAGCCGGATGCGGTCCTGCGTCAGAGGGTACGCGATGCGCTGGAACCGGCTCGTCTGCTCGGCACGCAACTCAGGATTGTGGGTGCTCGCTTTGTTCCGTTCGCCGTGCGGCTCACTGTCATTGTGCGGTCTGGTCATGCGCTGGAGGAGGCACGGGAGAATGCGACCGGCGTGCTGCGGTCCTGGTTCGATATCCGGAGCGGAGGGCCCGCCCATGATGGCTGGCCGTTCGGACGCGCTGTTTATGTGGCGGATATTTACAGGGCTCTGCTGGCGCTTCCGGCCGTCGCATCGCTGCGGCGGTCCATCGATCCAGCCACGGGCCGCGAGATGAGCGAGCTGGATGTT
>DASZUZ010000306.1:0-5381 GCA_035547415.1 Bryobacteraceae bacterium
AAGTTCCCGGAATATACCGAAGGCCAGCTTTCCCTGTTGAAGAATCATCTGGTAAGCGCCGCGCATCTGTTCGCCGCGGCTCGCCGGCTCGATCTCGGCAGCTATCTGCACCTCGGCCGGGGGGAAGAAACAGGGGGCGGCCGGTCGAAACAGCGGTTGCTGGTCAACGCCTTCGAGGCCGTGCTCGCTGCCGTCTACCTGGACGGTGGCGTCGAACCCGCGCGCGCGATTCTGATGCGCTACGCGATTCCCGAACCCGAGGAGCTATCGAAGCTCGCGGGAGCAGGGCCCCCACATGACTACCGGGCGGAACTCGAGAGACTGACGCGTGAACGCAACATGCCGCGGCCTGTCTACACGTTGATGGGCGAAACGGGACCGGGTCACGCGCGGACGTTTGTGATGGAAGTTCGCGTCGGACGCGACATCGCCGAGTCGGCCGAAGGCAGTTCGAAGAAAGCCGCCGCCCACAACGCCGCGCGGGAAGCGTGCAGGCAATTGCGAGGCGAGTAAGAGTGTCCGCTACTCACCGGCACGCCCGCTTACCGGGACGGCAGAAAGCTTCGTGCCGTTATCCATATTCCCGAAATCGCGCGGGTGCTGCTTCCCTCCCGTCAGCTTCGGGACATCGGCTGTAACGAAATCGATCAACTCACCCGCGCTGACGAAACCGTCGTGATCCGTGTCGGCGGCGCCCCCGAGACCTCGCAGCACCGACCACGTGAATGCGCCGTGACCGCCGCCGAAATCCGGGCCTTCGAGCGATAGCTCCGTCGGCCTCGCCGACATTAATCCCAGCATTTCGCCCGGCACTTCGCCGATCTTCTCCACGACTCCGGCGAGCGTCGTCGTCTTCTGTCCCGCGATGGCCGCGGCGCGGCAGACGTCCGCCAGCAGAATGACGCGTCCGGCGCGCGTCAGTTCCTGTTCCACTACGGTGTGCAACTCGCCCATCGGCAGAGCTGTGCCAGCCAGATTTGCGGGGTCGCTGTCATACGTCAGGAAGTACGCCCCGGTGGGGTCCACCGTGCCGTGTCCGGCGATCAGGATGTAAACCGTATCGTTCCGGCCGGGCTTGTCCCGGAGGACCGTCTGAAAGGTCTGACGCAGAGCGCTTGTAGTCGCGCGCTCGTTCGTCAGCAAAAGCTGCTGGCTCGCGGGGACTGAACCGCCTGCGGGGCTTGCGAGAAACTCGCTGAATTTTGCGGCGTCGGCATCAGGGTATTGCAGCCAGAGGTCATGCGGCAGTTTCTGATATTTCGAGATGCCCACAATCACAGCCCAGGTTTTTCCCACCGGGGCCTCGGCGGCGCAAAGCGAAACCGCCGCAAGAATCAGTGCTATCGCCACCCGTTGCATCAGTTCTACGATAACGGATTGCTTGCGCGTCAAGCCGCTCCCGAAAGATAATCCGGAAACAGGAGAGAAATGGCCCAGATCAGGAAAGGCGATCCGGTTTCCGTGCCGGATTCAACAGAATCGATGGTTGCCTCACGCGATGAGTACAACAGCCGCGTGTGGGTGATGACAGAGCGCGAATATCGCCTCCAGACGCAAGGTGGCGCCAGAGGAAAGGAAGAGCCGTACCTCATCTTGCCGGACCGAACTCTCGTCCGCGATTATCAACACGGCTTTCCCGACGAGATCGGCTGACAAAAACTTCCGGCCACCATATCCCGTAATGACGGGCTACTTGTATCGGCAATTACGTATGCTCGCGAAACATGCGATAATTCGTGCTGATGAATGCTGTTTTTCGTCGGCTCGCGCCGATTCTGGGCGTAGCAACACTCTGCCTTCCCTTTGCCAGCGCAACACTCATCCCGAGGGTTTCTTTCGAGGAGTTGGTTGATTCGTCCGATTTAGTGGTTTCCGGACAAATCACTCGGACTTGGGCGGCATGGGATACCACCCACAGACACATCTGGACCCATTATGAACTATCGGTCACATCGGCCCAGAAAGGCGCGCCCGGTCGCAATGTAGAATTTGCCGAACCGGGCGGATCGCTCGATGGCGTTGTAATGAATGTCGCCGGCGGCGTGACTTATGCCGTCGGCGATCATGTCGCCGTGTTCCTCGAACGGATGCCGAACGGATATCTGCGGACCACAGGCTGGTCGCAGGGCAAGTACCGGGTCGATTCGGCCGGCCATCTGCGCGCCGAGTCCCTTCTCCGGCAGGATGCCGCCACCGCGGGAACAGTCACCGGAGCCTCGGTTCGTTCTCTCGATGGCGTCACCGTCGATGAGTTCAGCCAGCGCGTCCGGCAGCGGATCTCCCAACAGCGGAGGGCGCAATAATGCGGCTTCGCGGTTCACTGGCAGCCCTTCTGTTACTGGCTCCGGCTTCCTGGGGTTACATTCGCTCCGGTCTGTATTACGGCGACGGTTCGACAGCCAACATCCAGCGGACCGACGCTTCGGCAATTCAGTTCTATCTGAACAAGCAGATCGCGGCGGGGTATCAGAGCAGCATCACTGGCGCTCCGGTCATGGTAATTTCTCCGGGAAGCGACCCGTCTTCCGCCGTCCAGGCCGCTTTCGGAACATGGAATGCGGTTTCGACCTCGAATATCCGGTTCCTGCCGATCGCAGCCACGGATAAAGGCATCGACGCGACGGACAAGCAGATGACGATCGCATTCGCCGCGTCGGCCGACGACCTGAGCGCCCTCGGATACAAGGCGGGAGTCACGAATGGCGCGGTGGCCGTCACCATCAATACGGCGGCGGGTTTTGTCTCCGGGACATCCCCGAGCGGAGATCTTACCGACACGGACATCGTCCTGAACCCTGCGATCAGCTTCTCGACGGACGGATCGACCAGCGTCGATCTCCAGGCCGTCATGACGCATGAACTGGGCCATGCGCTGGGTCTGAATCACAGCGGTCTGCTGGGCGCGACCATGTTTCAGTTCACGCACGAGAACGAACGCCTTCTTTCGAGCGATGAGCTGAGCTTCGCAACAGGTGTGTATCCGGCCAAAGGCATTGCCTCCGGCAGAATCGCCGGAAAGGTGGTCGCGGGCGACGGCAGCCCGGTACAGGCAGGCCTCGTCACCCTCATCGACACTGATGCCGGCAACGCGGTCAGCGCTCTGACCGCCCCTGACGGTACATATTCCGCGCAGGTGCCGGCGGGTTCCTACATGATCTATGCGGAACCGATGACATCGGCCAGCGTCGTTCAGCCGGGCAACCTCTATCTCCCGGCGTCGGTTGCGGTCTCCAGCAATTTCCAGACGACGGTGCTCGGTGGAGTCGGTTCACCGGCGCGGATTTCCGTCACAGGTGGCAACACCGCAAATGCGCCGGACCTGACCGTGACCGGCGGGTCCAGCGTGCTGGCGCCCACTTTCGCCGGCATCGGCAAGGCTGGCGGATCCGGGGACGTCAGTAACGTTCTCTCGGCAACGCCGTATGTGATTCCGTCCGGCCAGTCCGTCGATTTCGCTCTCGTTGGCGGTGGCATTGACGGGACGATTTCCGTCGCGGCATTCGGCAAGGGCGTCTCGGTTCATCCGGGCTCCGTGCGCGTGGACTCAGGCGTCAAATTCGGCGGTTCTCTCGCGGGACAGCCCCTTGTGCGCTTCACACTCGATATCGCGCCGCTCGCGACTTCCACGGTCGCATCTCTGATCATCACGAAGGGTTCGAGCACGCTGGCCATGTCAGGGGCTCTCGTCATCGTGCCCCCGACGCCGGTGATCTCTTCCGTCCAGGATGCCGAAAGCGTCCGAACCACCATCGTGCCGGGCGAGTGGGTCGCGATCTACGGATCGAACCTGGCAAGTTCCACCAAAGTCTGGGGCAGCAGCGACTTCGTCAACGGCAACGTCCTGCCCAAGTCGCTTGGCGGCGTGATGGTACAGTTCAACGGGACGCCGGGCGCGGTGTATGTAGCCAGCGGCGGGCAGATCAACGTGCAGGCTCCTTCGGGCCTGACTGGTAGCGTCAAGGTGACTGTCAGTAACAACGGCTCGGACAGCGCTTCCTTCACCGTCAACGCCGAACCCGTGGCGCCGTCTCTCTTTGTCTATCCGGCAGCCGGAAAACTCTATCCCGCGGCCGTGCACCTGAACGGCACGATCATCGGCGATCCCGCGGCGCTGTCGGGAACGGCGAAAGCGCAACCGGGCGAGACGGTCATCTTCTTCGTGAACGGCCTCACCGCATCCGCGAGTGGGACGATCCTCGGCTCAGTCATCCCGTACACCAGTCCGGTCACGGTGACGATCGGATCGGCAAGTACTCTGGCGTCTTTTGCCGGACAGGTTGCAGCCGGCGAATTCCAGTTGAATGTGACGATCCCCGCCGGTCTCGCGCCAGGCAATTATCCGATCACCGTTTCCACACAGGGCCAGACCTCGCCCTCCGGCGTCACTCTGGCGGTCGGCCCGTAGCAACGCCATACCAGACGGGAAGGTCGTTATCATAGTCAGCGTATTGACGTTGCTAAGAGCGATCTTCCTTCTGGCGTGTTGCTGCGCCGCATCCGCCCAGCAAATCAACATCTATTCCGAATTCGAGCGTTTCGATCCGTTCGGCGAACCCGTGCCACAGGATCGTGACCTGCGCCCCCGCGAAATACTGTCGCCGGCTGTCCCGCGCAATGGCCATGTTTCCGTTCATGTCCTCGTCAACGTACCTGCCGGAACAAACTATTTCCTCTACGTGGGGCAGAACCCGATCGACGTCCTCCGCGTTCGCATTTACCGCGAGCACTTTGTCCGCTGCGGTGACGGATACTGCCCGGACTGGCTGACCGAAATCCGCTCCCCTTCCTTCGGGGCCATGCCCGAATCGATTCACGACAACCCCGACCAGAACACGCGCTGCTATCTGCTTGACATCCAGGTTCCGCCCGACGTGCCGCCCCGCCGCGTGCGTATCGAAGCGCTGTTGAAGGTCGGTATCTGGATGGTCGCGCCGCTCGAGATCCGCGTCATCCAGCCAACCGTGCCGTCTTTAACCGGCCTGCCGGTCGTGCAAGACATTGCGCCCGTTGAAGCGCCGTCGAGCGACACGGCGCGCCGTCAGTTGCTGCGTTACCTGAACGGACTCGACCCGGAGATGCCGCCCGCGATCTCCAGCATCCGGGACATCATTCAACGCAACGCCGCCGAAGACATGCTCCTCGCTCGCGCCCGTCACTTGCGTCCGCCGGAATTAAACATCATGTCGTGGTGGCCACTCATGTATCCGGAAATCGGCGCGGAATGGTATCTGCGAATCCGCGATTTCATTTACCGGTATGCCCTCTGAACGGTAACCGGACGCACGGCTGCTCGTGGAACACTCCGGCTCCCGATGACAGCATGGGGGAATGAGCGCGATCGACACCATCGCCAGTCAGGACTGGCTTGAAAAGATCGAGGA
>DASZUZ010000307.1:0-6212 GCA_035547415.1 Bryobacteraceae bacterium
CCATCGCTGCCCCAGGCGCAGATCGCCGCCGTTCTGGAAGCGGTTGCTCCCTTGACCCTCCTCGGCGATGCCGGTCCCGTGAGCCGCGGCCGGGCCGTGTACACGGACGGCCCCGCCGGGATTGCTGCCATGTATACCACCTCCGGTTCCACCGGCGAGCCGAAGATCGTGGCTCTGCCGCATCGGGCGATCTTATTCGATATCGGACGCCAGACGAACGATCTTTGCCTCGGTCCCGACGATCGCTTCGATTCGCTTTTCTCGTCTGCGTTCAGCGCATCGCTCGCCACCATCTTTGGCGCGCTGCTCAATGGCGCGGAGCTGCACCATCGCGATCCCCGCCATCAGTTGACGGATCTCCACGACTGGCTCGCCGATCGCTGCATCACCATCAGCACCATGACCGTCTCCATGCTGCGGCATGTCTGCATGGCGAAGCGCACGCGGCCGGGCTGTCCGGGCCTGCGGCTGCTCTCCGCCAGCGGAGAGGCATTGAAGGCGCGCGATGTCGAAGCGTTCCGGTCCGTCTTTGGTCCGTCCTGCGTGCTGCAGAACGCGATGGCGTCCACGGAGACGCGCACTTACGCGCAGTACTTCGTCCGCGCTTCCGAGGCCGTGGAGAGCCCCGTCCCGATCGGCTGGCCCGTAGCCGGAAAGATCGTCACTCTGGTGGACGAGAGCGGCGCTCCGGTTCCGCAAGGCGGCGAAGGGGAGATCGTGGTCCGGAGCCGCTATATCGCTCTCGGCTATGCGAACGACGCCCGGCGCACCGCGGAGAAATTCGAGCCTCAGCCGGACGGCACGGTCGAATACCGCACGGGCGATCGCGGCCGGTTCCGCGCCGATGGTTGTCTGGTATTTCTGGGCCGGACAGATTCGCAGGCCAAAATCCGCGGCCACAGGATCGAACTCGGGGCCGTTGCCCAGGCGATCGAAGCGCATCCCGCCGTGCGGAACTCGGCGGTCGTGAAGGGCGAGGACGCCGCCGGCAATGACCGGCTCGTCGCCTATGTCGCGCCGGTCGAAGGAGCGGCCGTACCGGAGACCAGCCTGCGCGAATTCCTGCGCGAGCGCTTGCCGGCGTACGCGGTGCCCTCGTCTTTCGTGTTCCTGCCGGAACTGCCGCTCAATGCGAACTTCAAGGTCGATCTCCGGCGGCTTCCTGCGCCCCCCGCTCCGGCCGCGGGACCAGCCGTTCCGCCGTCCGGCTCGACCCTCGATGTACTGCGCGAGATCTGGAAGGAAGTTCTGCAGCGTTCTGATTTCACCGACCGCGACCGCTTCGAGGAGTTGGGCGGCGATTCGCTCGGCGCCGTGCGCGTGCTGGTCGCGATCGGCGAACGGCTCGGCTGCAATCTTCCCGCCGACTATATTCGGCGTTACCCCTCGCTCCGGGAACTCGCCGATTGCGTGGACCACGTCTCCAAAGAAGGACATCGTCCGGACGCGTCGGTCGTACTGCAGCCGGGGGGCGATGGTTGCCCCTTCTTTTTCGTGGCCGGCATGAGCGGCTCGGTTGGCGATTACCATTCCGTAGCAGCAGGCCTCGCGGGGCAACATCCGGCTTACGGCCTGATCCCCGCCTCCACCGATCTGCAGGGGACGCCTGTCTCCGTGGAATCGATGGCCGCGCGCTATGCCGCTGAGGTCCGGAGGATCGTGCCCGCCGGCGGACGCGTGATCCTCGTCGGCTACTCTTTCGGGGGGACGATTGCGTTTGAAGTGGCTCGGCAGCTTCGAACAACGGGCGATATCGACCCGCTGCCGGTCGTGATCGATATGCCGGCGCTGAATGCTCCAGGCCATTCCCGTCGCTCCGCCAGGCGAAAGATGTTGGACGCGCTTCGCAACCTGCCAGCGCGGGCGGCGTACGAGGCGTCCCACTTCGATTCGCGCAAATTTCTGCTCCGCGCGCGAGGCAATCTGGATCGAATCCGTCGGGCGCTTCGCGGCCGCCCGGCCGCGGCGGAACTCGATCCTCGGATCTACTGCGGACAGCAAGCCCTGCCCGAAGCATGGCAGGCGTTTCTCAACGCGATGTACCGGGCGATGCTCGCTTACGTGCCCGCGCGGTACGAGGGCGCAATGCTCCTGCTCCGGACACAAGTCCCGACGTTATGGCGCACCACCGATCCGCAAATGTCCTGGCAGAACCTCGTGGCCGGCGGAGTGGACGTACGCCCGATCCCGGGCGTGCATGGCGACTGCCTGTCGGAGGCATATGCCTCCGAAGTGACTCGGGCGCTCCGCGACTGCGCCGCCCGTTTTGACGCCGGCAAGTCCTGAGCGGTGACAAGTCGGGACGGAGGAATCGACGTTCGAGCCAGTGCCGGGGAGCCAGACCTTTGCTTCAATAGCCTGTATGCAAAAGAACGACCTCTTCGCTTCCGCCTCGCTGGGATGAGGGCGCGAGCTGGTTTGCTCGCGCGCTGTGCCCTGGAAGTTGGTGCAGCTATACCAACCCGTTAGTCAATCTCTCCTCGAAGCCCCTTTCGGTCAAAATCAGGCCTGAGGTGAAACTGAACGTTGCCGGGGCATTGACACGTTCGATATTTCTATTATATTAGAATTATGGAGACAACAGCGCGGCGCATGCGCAAACGGGATGACGCGGAACTGACGACGCGCTATTCCGATATGTTTTCGGCAATGGGGACGGAGCCGCGGCTGCGGATCGTGCGGCTTCTCCTGAGCGCCCATCCGGAAGGTATGGTCGTCGGCGACATCGGCAGCGAACTGGAGATTCCATCCAGCACGCTTTCCCATCACCTCGACAAGCTGAAAAACGAGGATTTGGTGCGCGTCAGGCGCGAGGGGACGTTTCTCTGGTATTCCGCCAATACGGAAGCCCTGCAGGATCTGCTCGGGTTCCTCTACGCGGAATGCTGCACCCGAAACAAGGCGATCGAGCCACAGAAGATCGTCTGCTGCAAATAAGGAGATATACACCGTGATGAAGTCCAGCGTCCTTTTTCTCTGTACCGGTAACTCGCGCCGCACGCCGAAGGCGGTAAACCGCTTCCTGGGGCAGCGTTCCAGTTACGTCGTTACGCTGTGCGACCGTCGGAAAGAGACGAGCTGCCCGATTTTTCCTGGAGCGATCTGGCGCATTCATTGGGATCTCGAAGACCCCTCGCAGGCCCCCACTCCAGGTGCCCGACGCGAAACCATGCGGCGCGTGAGGGACGAGATTCAACAGCACGTGATGGATTTCGTAAAGAACAACGGAATGACGAGACGCAAGGAGCAACTTCATGAGCCGCGGGGAGAAAGAGCAAGCATATGAACATTCTCTTCCTCTGCACCGGAAATTCCTGCCGTTCGATCCTGGCGGAAGCGACTTTCAACCATCTGGCGCCCACCGGGTGGAGAGCCATGAGTGCGGGGAGCAAGCCCACCGGGCAGGTGCATCCGCGTTCGCTCGCGCTGCTCTCCCGTGAAAGCATTTCGACGGAGGGCTATTACAGCAAATCCTGGGACAGCCTGCCGCTGACCCCCGACATCGTCATCACGGTCTGCTCAAACGCGGCCGGTGAAACCTGTCCCGCTTACCTTGGCCAGGTCGTGCGCGGCCATTGGGGCGTGGAAGACCCGGCCCACGCAACAGGCACTGAGGCAGAGATCGATGCAGCGTTCATGGCGGCATATCGGATCTTGCGTACTCGTATCGAAGCCTTCCTCGCGCTGCCGCTTGCGGCGTTAAAGGGCGACCCGGCGCGCCTGAAAGCCGGGCTGGACCGGATCGGCACGCTATTGCCGGCTTTAGAAGGAGTCTCAAAATGAGCAACGTAAAAGACATTGTGAAAGAAAAGTACGGCCAGACCGCGCGGCAAGTCGCCGTCGGCAACGTCAGTGCCTCCTGCTGCGGCGCTGGCGGTTGTTGCGACACCGCGGACCCGATCACCTCGGACCTCTATGACGAGGCGCAAAAAAGCGGGTTGCCGGAGAAGGCGATCCTGGCTTCCCTCGGCTGCGGTAACCCCACCGCGCTGGCGGAACTGAAGCCCGGAGAAACTGTCCTCGATCTTGGGTCCGGCGGAGGCATCGACGTGCTGTTATCGGCGAGGCGCCTCGGTCCCACGGGCAAAGCCTATGGTCTCGATATGACCGATGACATGCTGGCGCTCGCGCGTGAGAACCAGAAAAAAGCAGGCGTCGATAACGTCGAGTTCTTAAAGGGGGAGATCGAGAACATTCCGCTACCCGACAATTCGGTGGACGTCATTATCAGCAATTGCGTCATCAACCTGTCAGCGGACAAGGATCGTGTATTGCGCGAGGCGTTCCGGGTCTTGAAACCGGGCGGGCGCTTTGCGGTGTCGGATGTCGTGGTGCGGGGCAAGGTCCCTGAGGATATCCGGAAGAACATGCTTCTGTGGGTCGGCTGCATCGCGGGTGCGCTGGAAGATGATCAATACGCGGCCAGGCTCGCGGCAGCGGGGTTTCAAGATATCGAAGTTGAGCCGACACGTGTTTACAGCATCGAGGACGCGCGGACGTTCCTGAGCGGCCAGGGCATCGACGTGGATGCTATTGCCCCTGCCGTCGACGGCAAGTTCATGAGTGCGTTCATTCGCGCATTGAAGCCTGGGAAGGCGGCGCGCCGCCCCACGATCCGGATTTTCGATCCGGCGCTCTGCTGCAGCACCGGCGTTTGCGGCGCCGATGTCGATCAGGCTTTGGTCAGCTTCTCGGCTGACGCGGCCTGGGCGAAACTGAACGGGGCGCAGATCGAGCGGTTCAATCTGGCCGGGCAGCCGATGGCCTTCGCTGAAAATTCCGTCGTGAAAGCGTTTTTGGAACGCTCGGGCCAGGAGGCGCTCCCGCTCGTTCTCGTGAACGGCGAAGTGGCGCTGGCGGGCCGTTATCCGAACCGCACCGAACTGGCGCGCTGGGCGGGCATTTCGAGTACTTCCGCCGAAACGAAGTCCGCCGGTAGCTGCTGTTCCGGCAGCAAATGCTGCTGACGACTGAAAGGTAAAGTGATGAAATTCCTGGAGCAGCCTCCACGCTTCCTCTTCTTCACCGGCAAGGGCGGCGTGGGCAAGACGTCCATTGCCTGCTCGACAGCTATCCAGCTTGCTGAGCGTGGAAAGCGCGTGCTGCTGGTCAGCACCGATCCAGCCTCCAACGTGGGCCAGGTATTCGGTGTCACTATCGGCAACAGGATCACTGCGGTTCCCGGCGTTGACCGTTTGTCCGCCCTGGAGATCGACCCGCAGGCTGCTGCGCAGGCTTACCGTGATCGCATCGTCGGCCCGGTGCGTGGCGTTCTGCCGGAGACCGTGGTCAAGGGCATTGAGGAACAGCTTTCCGGCGCCTGCACAACCGAGATTGCGGCCTTCGATGAGTTCACGGGGCTGCTGACTGACGGAACACTGACAGCCGGCTACGACCACATCGTGTTTGATACCGCGCCCACCGGGCACACCATCCGGCTGCTGCAACTGCCGGGCGCATGGAGCGGTTTCCTCGAAGAAGGCAAGGGAGACGCCTCGTGCCTCGGCCCTCTTGCCGGTCTTGAAAAGCAGCGCGACCGGTACAGGCAAGCGGTCGAAGCCCTGGCGGACCCCGGGCGCACGCGCCTGATTCTCGTCGCCCGCGCCCAGCAGTCCACGCTGCGGGAAGTAAGCCGCACGCATGAAGAACTCGCGAAGATCGGTCTCTCGCGGCAGTATCTGGTCGTCAATGGCGTTCTGCCTCGCGGCGAAGCGGCGAATGATCCGCTGGCAAGAGCAATCTGCGATCGCGAGCGAGCCGTCCTGACGGCTCTTCCCGAAGAGCTCAAGGCGCTGCCTTACGATCGCATAGCGCTTAAGCCTTTCAACATGGTCGGCCTGGATGCCCTGCGGAACCTGCTCGCGGAAACCGCTCCGCGGGACGTCGTCAGTGACGACTGGCAGGCCCTGGCGGATACCCCCGGCCTCTCGGCGCTCGTCGATGTCATCGCTGCGGACAAACACGGCCTGGTGATGCTGATGGGAAAAGGTGGCGTCGGAAAAACGACTCTCGCCGCGGCCGTCGCCGTGGAATTGGCCCATCGGGGCTTCCCGGTACACCTCACGACGACGGATCCGGCCGCCCATCTTTCCGAAACGCTGAAGGGCTCTCTCGAGAATCTCACCGTGAGCCGCATCGACCCGCATGCCGAAACCGAAAGCTACCGGCGGCATGTTCTGGAAACGAAAGGCGCGAAGCTCGACGCCGAAGGC
>DASZUZ010000308.1:0-3164 GCA_035547415.1 Bryobacteraceae bacterium
ATATTCCCGCCAGACCGGCCGGAACAGCCGGCGACAGAGCCAAGTTCCCTGACTTCACCGCTTTACGTGGCGATGGAAAGCGTGTTCAAAGAGTCCATGCCGAGAGCCGTCGTCGTGCCTTTCCTGATGCGCGGCGCGACGGACGGCGCTTACCTCCGCGCCAAAGGGATGGCGGTCTACGGAGTACCGATTTTCAGGAAAGACGGAGAACTGAGGATGCACGGAAACGACGAGCGGATTTCGCTCGAAAATCTGCGGACCGGCACGGACCTGCTCGACAGAATCGTTGTGAAAGTCGCGGCGGCCCGGTGATGACGATTCCTTCCGCTCCAAAGATTCCGACCGAACGAACCATTCACGGCGAAACCGTAATCGATGAGTGGTTCTATCTGCGAGACCGCGAAAACCCGGCGACGATCCCCTATCTCGAAGCCGAGAACCGCCACACCGAAGAATCCATGCGTCCGGCCGAAGGTATTCGTCAAACTCTGTACAACGAAATGCTGAGCCGCATTCAGGAAACCGATGTTTCGGTGCCCTGGCGGTTTGGAAATCACGAGTATTATTCGCGGACGGAACAAGGCAGACAGTATTCGATCTTCTGCCGCCGGACGCCGGCAAAAGCCGGATCAGCCGTTGCCGGCCGGAATGAAGAGGTCCTCCTCGATCAGAACGTCCTGGCGGAAGGTCACGAGTATTTCTCCCTGGCCTTCCTCCAGGTCAGCCCGGATGGGAACTTCCTCGCGTATGCAGTGAACACGGACGGATCCGAAGTCTACACCCTCCGTTTCAAAGATCTGCGCACGGGCGAGGTTTTGCCGGATCAGGCGCACGGCGTTTATTACTCCGCGGACTGGGCGGCGGACAGCCGGACCTTCTTCTATACGACACTCGACGCGACAAAAAGGCCTTACCGCTTGTGGCGGCATGAAGTGGGCGCCAACGCTGTCGAAGTCCTCGTCTACGAAGAACCCGACGCGCGCTTTAACGTATCGATCCACCGCTCACGCAGCGGGCGGTTTCTTTTCCTCAGGGTGGACAGCCACACGACCAGCGAAGTCTATTATCTGGATGCGGCACACCCGGACGGGGAGTTCCGGCTGTTTGCGCCCCGCGCGCAGGACGTCGAGTATTTCGTCGAACACCAGGGAGATTCGTTCTTTATCCGGACCAACGAAGGGGCGAAGAACTTCCGCCTGATGCGGGCTCCCGTGGCCGACCCAAGGCGCGACCGCTGGGTCGATGTTCTGCCGCACGATGACGAGGTGGCCATCGAATCGGTCGATGGTTTCGGGAATCACCTCGTTGTGACCGAGCGGGCAAACGGGCTGAAACGCCTGCGGATCGTAGCCACCCGGGACTGGTCGGAACACTTCGTCGCCTTCGACGAGCCTGTCTATACGTTGTTTGCCGACCGCAACGAGGAATATGCGACCACGAAGTTCCGGTTCGTTTACACCTCGCTCGTGATGCCGCGTTCGGTTTACGACTACGACATGAATACGCGCGAGCGCGATCTTCGAAAGCGCGAACCGGTGCTGGGAGGGTACGACCCGGAGCAGTATGTCTCCGAGCGGATCTTTGCCACCGCCCCGGATGGCGTGCGCGTGCCCATCTCGCTCGTGCACCGCAAGGGCTTCGAGCGGGACGGGCAGAGCCCGTTGTACCTGTACGGATACGGCGCTTACGGGATCGTGACGGAGCCTTCGTTTTCGCAGGAGCGGATCAGCCTGCTCGATCGCGGTTTTGTCTTCGCGATGGCGCACATCCGCGGTTCCGCGGATCTGGGGCGGCGATGGTACGAAGAGGGCAAACTGCTCCGCAAGAAGAACACGTTCTTCGACTTCATCGCCTGCGCGGAACACCTCGTCGCGAAGCGATACACGTCTCCGGATCGGATGGCCATTGTCGGGGGCAGCGCCGGCGGTTTGCTGATGGGCGCGGTAACGAATATGCGTCCCGATCTGTTTGGCGTAGTCGTCGCGCACGTTCCGTTCGTGGACGTGGTGAACACGATGCTCGATCCTTCCCTGCCCCTGACCGTGACGGAGTACGAAGAATGGGGCAATCCGAACCATCGCGAATATTACGAGTACATGAGGTCGTATGCGCCTTACGAAAACGTCGGGCGCAAGAACTATCCGCACCTGCTTGTGACGGCGGGGCTGAACGATCCGCGCGTCTCCTATTGGGAGCCGGCGAAATGGGTCGCCCGGCTGCGCGAGCACAAGACGGACAATAATGTTCTGTTGCTGAAGACGAATATGGGCGCGGGACACGGCGGCCCATCCGGCCGCTACGAACGCCTGAACGAAAAAGCGTTCGAGTACGCCTTCATCATCGAGCGGCTGAAGCAGAGCGCCTGACGGCAGGCACAGGGGCCTGACTCAGAACAGCAATTGCTCCGATGTATGAATAGGGCCCGCCTTGCGGCGTCCCGCTCGGCTTCTGCTGGCACGCGGCATCGCTCCCGGGCCCGTCCAGATACAGGTAATAAATGCCGGGGGCGGATGGCGCCGTAAAAGAAACGCTGGCATGCCCCGTTTGCGGAGCGCCACCGGGACCGAACTGAAAACACCCCTCGACAACACCGGAAGATGTGGCCGAAATCGCTTCCGGGGAGATGCCGACGTAGTATTGCACCGGACCGGTGCTCGCGGAGCCGCTGTAATCGAACTCGGCTTTGAACGTGGCTCCCGGCGCGAGAGGCGCCTGGTTTGCGTAAGTGCTGTTCACATTTACATCCAGAACGCACAGCCCGTTGAAGCAAAGTCCAGGTATCCTGGGACCCGGAGGGCCGGGCGGTCCAGCCGCTCCTGTCGGGCCGGACGGACCCATTGCTCCGGTGGGACCTGCCGGACCGGCCGGTCCTGTCAGTCCCGTCGGGCCTTGGGGCCCAGTTGCGCCAGCGGGTCCGGTCGCGCCGGCAGGGCCAGTTGCGCCGGTAGCTCCCGGAGGAACCAGCAGGGACCACGCGGCGGTGTTTTTATCGGGCGCAAGCGAGATGTTCGCGGCGATGGCCACAAAAACGGCCGAGTTGAAGGTCACAACATCTCCCGACGCATAGTTCGCATCGGAAGCCCAGGCGCCGCGATATACAAGTCCCGGAGGTCCAACTGGCCCCGTCGAGCCGATGGGCCCGGCGGGTCCGGAAGGTCCTTGTG
>DASZUZ010000309.1:0-13582 GCA_035547415.1 Bryobacteraceae bacterium
ATGGGCAAACACGGCGTCGCGCATTTCAAGGGCGGTTCTCACGGAAACCAATTCCACGTCCTGCGGCGGTTCCAGATGCACGGGGCCGGATACGAGGATGACCCGCGCGCCGCGTCCGCGCGCCGCTTGAGCCAGGGCATAGCCCATCTTTCCACTGGAACGGTTGGAAAGGTATCGCACCGGATCGATCGGCTCCTGGGTCGGCCCGGCGGTAATCAGAATGGTCTGGCCCAGCAGATCCTTCGCCGGCGGTCGCGCGATCCGTTCCACCGCTTCCAGAATTTTTTCGTTCTCCGCCAGCCGGCCCGGACCGTACGTGCCACACGCTAGATAACCCTCGCCCGGGTCCACGATCGTGTGCCCTCGCCGCCGAAGGACATCGAGATTCGATTTTGTCGCTTCGTGTTCCCACATGTTGTTGTTCATTGCGGGAGCGACGATCACGGGTCCGCGAAACGCCAGGTACATGGTGGAAAGGAAGTCATCGGCCAGGCCGTGCGCGAATTTCGCGAGTACGTTGGCCGTAGCCGGCGCCACAAGCAGCAGATCATGCTCCTGGGCAACGCCGATGTGTTCGACGGAACTGGAAAGAGTCGCTTCAGGACTGGCCGAGGAGAACAGGTCCGTGATGACCTTGCGGCCGGTCAGCGAGGCGAACGTGAGCGGCCGGATAAACTCCTCGGCGGCTCTGGTCAGAACGACCTGTACTTCGTGACCGTTCCGGATGAGTGAGCGGGCGACCTCCGCAGCCTTGTACGCCGCGATGCCGCCACTGACCCCCAGAACAATCCGCATCAGACCTGGGGTTCGAGCGGCGCTTCTTCTTCCGGAACGACGACTTCAGGCGCGGCTTCGTATTTGACCAGCCCGCGACGAGCTTCTTCCATGGCGATGACAGTGGGTTTCCGGGAGGACGTGGGCAGCACGGGGCGGTGGCCACTCTGCAACTGTCTGGCCCGCTTCGCGGCTACGATGATAAACCGGTACGTGCTTTGATCGGGATCGTCCGGAATCGAGCAGTGCGAATTGTTGCGAACCGTGTTTTCAGACATGTATTCCTGTTTCTCAGTCTTTGTGGGGCCGGCGTCTCGATGCAGACTCCGCTTCCTACTATTGTGCCCGATAGCGACTTCAATGTCGAGTACCCGGTTTTCCCGCGTCTGTTCAGATATTTCCGGGCAATTCCGAAGGCATTACTCGATGTTCAGAGACTGCTCCCGGATACGATCGATCTCGGCTTTAGCGGCAAGTCCAAGATCGGTGAGCGCCAGACCCTGCTCTCCCAGACCGCCGGTCTTCGACAGGATCGTATTCGTCTCCCGGTTCATCTCCTGCAGCAGGAAATCGAGCTTCTTGCCGGTCTCGCCCGGCGCTGAAAGCAGGGCATCCATCTGATCGGCGTGGGTCCTGAGACGAACCAGTTCCTCGCTGATATCGCTCCGCTCGGCCTGGATCGCCGCTTCCTGCGCGAGCCTTGCGGGGTCGATCTGGGATCCGCCCAGCAACTCGCCGAGTTTTTCGCGCAGCCGCTGATGAAAGTATGGCAGCGCTCGCGATCGGATCTCTTCCATTCGCTCGACGATCTCCCGGATTGAAGCGGCGCGCGCGCGGATTTCCGTCTCGATGGCCTCCCCTTCGCGCAAGCGAAACCGGTCGAGTTCCTCGATGGCTTCGGCTGCCGCCGCGAGAGCCGACGCTTCGGTCGATTCATCGGCCACCTGCGCGCCGCGCGACTCCATCATCCCCGGCAACCGCAGCGCCTGGTTGAGGTCCGGTGTTGAATCGAGCCCCAGGCGCGCTGAGATTTCCCGGAATGAGGTGAGCCACGAGGCCAGGAGCGGCTCGTTGAAGGCCATTGCGCCGCCCGAATCGCCATTCCGCTTATAGAACACCTGCACCTGTACATGGCCGCGGGAGACACGCTTCCGGATGGCGGAACGCAACGCGGGTTCGACGGCGTCAAATTCCATCGGCATGTGGAAGTGCAGGTCGAGGCCCCGGTGATTGACGGTTTTGATGGAAAGGGTCAGTTCGGCCTGCGGCAAGGAATGCGAGACGCGGGCGAACCCGGTCATGCTGCGGATTGGCATGAATGTGATTTTCGATTATGACATCAGATGCCGAACCACGAGGTTACGGTCTTGGCTTCCTCGAGGGCGAAGGTTTTTTCGCACTCGCGATCGCGCCACCACTCGCCGCCGCACCAGCGCGGATCGGGCGCAGCCACCGGGTGAGCCTCCAGGTCCGGCGCCGCGCGGCGAAAGATCCGGAAGGCGCGCGCTGTGTGACTCGGGCTGGTCACGAGGAGGAACTTATGCACCCCGAGAGTCCGGAGATGCGGGATCATGCGGCGCGCCTCGTCAACGGTACTCACCGCCGGATAGTCGACAGGGATGAACATCTCACGCGGATAGCCGTGCCGGACCGCGAAGTCGATCGCCAGCAGGCTCTCGTACGTCCCATACAATTTCCCCCCGTTGCTGACCAGAACCTTCGCCGCGTAGCCGTCGCGAGCCAGTTGAGCGCCCTTGAGAATCCGATTTCCCAAATAGTCCCCCGCAAGCACCACAATCATGTCGGCCTTTTGCGGAGGCTCGGAGTTTACCAGCGCTTCACCCGCAGCCCATAGCATTCGCCGGGAAAAGATCAGAATCAAAGAGAGGAGAAAAAGAACGGCGATTCCGGATACGATGGCCCGGCGTCTCAGGCGCAACCGGCGCTCCTGAGGCTTCCGCGCAGATCAGCGCTCATCGCCGGAATTTCGGGGATCGATATGACCGACAGTCTTCAGCAGGAAATAAAGCCGCTCGACTTCTTCTTCGTCTTCGGGACGGAGAACGCGATAACGGGGAGCGGCAAGCTGCTTTGCTTCGCCGGAGCCCAGCAGTTCGCCCCAGTACTGCCGGTAAGGAACGCCATCGATCATGGCGCTGGTGGACATTTGCCGCAGCGTTCGAAGCAGATGCTTGCAGCAATCCACTTCGCCCGGATACACGACCATCACCGTCTCGTCATCGTACAAGGACAACTTCACGACCAGGGGAGAAATCCAGCCGGTGCGATCCACGCGCCGGACATCCTGCCAGGGAATAATCCGCTTGCCGATTTCGAGATGGGCGTCGTAAACCTTAATGACCGGCCGGAACGCCAGCGCGAGCAGCCCGGCGGCGGTCAGAAAGAACAGAACGGCCGGACAGAAGGCGGGACTCCACGAAAGACTGACTCCCAGCCAGGCGGAAAACCCGGCAAGCGCCATCGCTACGATGCCAAACGAGATGTAATGTCGCGCGGGGACGTAGCGGCTCATTGGGGGTGGCTCCAACTACCTCTAAGCCTACTCCTGAAGCAGTGCGAGGTCAACGGCCGGACCTCTGCCGGACAGAAAACCCGCGAAGCCACGTGATGCCCCGCAAACTGTAGTCGCCGGCGCTGACCAGAGCGAGCAATGCTACGCCCCAGAAGAGCCCCTGGCAGATCCGCAGCAGCACGGCATCGTGGTATCCGTTCGCGGCCATGACCGCGACGGCGGTCATCACCTGCAGGAACGTGCTGGCCTTTCCCCAGACGCTCGGCTGAAGATTGCGGAAAGTCGTAAACTGCAGCGCAATGGCGGAAAGCAGCAGAATCCAGAAATCGCGGCCGAAGATGGTCACTACAAGCCACACAGGAACCGCGCGCCCGGCGACCAGCCCGATATAGATGCTGCTCAGCAGGATCTTATCGGCGATCGGGTCCAGATAAAGTCCGATTTTCGATTCGCCGCCGAATCTCCGCGCGACGGCGCCGTCGAGCAGGTCAGTAAATGCCGCCGCGCCGAATAACCAGCCTCCCACCAGAAACTCTCCATGGGCGAGCTCATACAGGATGAACGGAGTGATGACGATCCGCAACATCGTGAACAGATTGGGGATCGTCAGAAACATGCCGAACACCATCATAAATGCGCGCGGTTGTTGTTCGGATTACCAATGCAGGCGGGAATTAACGAGCGGGTCAGTTTCGGATTAGTGGCGGGATAACGCCTTCAGGTATCGCAGGGCGGGCAGGAGAACAGGCTGAGGAGCAACGATTTTCCTGGCAGGCGGCGAAGCCGGCCGGGATTCCCAGGGAACGGGCCAGCGCCGGTGGCATTGCATGCAGCGGTAAAAGCCATTGACGGGCCAGCTGATTCCGGTATGCATATTCCTGCACCGCCACTCGGCCATCCACTCCATGCCGCGATTGATCGATGCCAACATTCGATGCCCTCACTTTGCGCAATCACAGGGCCATATTTCCCGCGCGTTCCACTGAACGACAGCAGGAGGGCCCGGCGCTTCTGCTGAAGAGATGCAGGACAACCGACGGGCGTTTCAACGCGGAGCAGTCACGGGCGAACCGAAATCGAACGGATCTTTCACAACCGCTCTGAGACGCCGCCTTGAGAGAATTGCGATGCCGCCGCCCAGCAACAGGGCCAGGAGCGGATCCGTGATCTCCGGGGTTCTTCCCGGGATGTGTGTTTGCGCGATCTCGATTGCGCCAAGCGCCGCAGTCACTACGAGAACAGCGGTTCGAAGGCGCAGTCCCGAGCCACGCAAGAGCCAGATCGCCGTCCCGTAATAAAACACCTTTTCGAGGAAGATACGCAGACCGGCTTGCCACTCCGTCTCCAGAAAGCCGCCAAAAGGCACGAACGAGAATGAGTTGGCATGGGTGGTCAGGCGCAGCGGCGCAAGGCCGCGGAGGGCGAGGAGAATCAGGAATCCCCAGCCTGCCAGCACGCCTGTCTTTTCGGTTTTTCCGAAAACGGCGAACAGCACGAATCCGGCTGCCGCTCCAAACAGATCGACCGGCGCCGGCTGGCGGCCGACCACTGCGATCTGAGCGGGAATCAGAAGCAGCGCGAAAGCAAGCCAGAGGCCCGGACGCCGAACGTCAACGGACTGAAGCAGACGGCCGGCGGCGAACCAGGACGCGGCGCCGGAAAGGAATCGCACGCTGTCGAACGCCGGGCCGTGCAGAAACAGAAATAGTTTCTGTTTCCACACGAACAGCGATATTACAGGGAAGATCGGAAACAAAACCCAGGCGATCCCACACAACAGCAGGCCGAGCGCGGCGGGGTCCGGGCGGCGGCGCTTTCGTCCGCGCAGCCGCGGCGCAACCAGCCGCTCAAACAGCGCGCCCAACGCGATGCCAGTCGCGCAGCCGATCACATTGTTTGTCAGATCGACGGCGCTGCAGTCCCTCGAAGGTGTGAACAGTTGCGCCATCTCAACGCATCCGGACAGGAGTCCACCCAGCGCCAGCGCGCACGCGGTACTCCGCCGTCTGCTTCCGCGCTGGCGGAATGCGATATAGGCAGCCATGCCGAGCGGCACGTACAGGGCGACATTGACGACGGCGTCGGCAAAAAGACGGCGCGTCGTTTCAGGCGTCCACGAATGAAACAAAAGATAAAGGGGACTGGCGGGCAATGTATGCCAGTGAAACTGCCATGGGTACAAAGACCCGTAGACGATCAGGACGATGATCGTAATGAGAATTACGAACAAAACTCATGTTACCGGACGACTTTGCCGCCATCGGCTCACATCGCCCGCCGCCGGACCGACTCGCGCCATAAGATCGGTCCATGGACATAAATCAGAGCTTGCGATCGGAACTGATCAAGCTCATCTCGGGAGGCACGGCGCATGCGGGTCTGCGCGAGGCCGTGAAGGCGATGCCCGCGAACCTGCGCGGCGTCAGAACGACCGGCGCGCCGCACAGCGCCTGGGAATTGCTCGAACACCTTCGCATCGCGCAGTGGGACATGCTTGAATTCAGCCGCAATCCCGGCCATGAATCACCCGAATGGCCCGGCGGCTATTGGCCCGCCTCGCCGGAACCGCCCGATCCCGAGGCCTGGGACAAAAGCGTCGCGCAGTTCCGCGCGGACAACGAAGCGATGCAGAAGCTGATCGGAGACCCGCGCTCCGATCTGTTCACCCCGTTTCCGCACGGCGAGGGGCAGACCCTGCTGCGCGAAGCCCTGCAACTGGCGGATCACAACTCGTACCACATCGGAGAACTGATCTTTCTGCGGCGGCTGCTGGGAGCGTGGCCAGGCGAAAAAGCCTAGCGCAGACGGAAGCGCAGAAATGTCATCGCAGCCACAGGATGCTGCCCGTAATACGCATGGACGGGGTCCGGCATGCTGTACAGCGTGAAATTGGCGCCCAGCCCCGTCGCGATTCGCGGCAGCCAGTAAAAATCATGCGTGTAGCCAGCCGTGTACGCCCCAATGCGGAACGTCCGGCCAGCGAGTGGATTTCCTTCGTCGAAGAGTTCATCCTTGTCCACGAGCTCGATGCGTCCGGTCACATAGTCCCTCTCATGAAAGCGCGCCACCGATTCAAGGCCATAACCGTTCAGGTTGGCTCCGCTTTCGATTTTGTGGACTCTCCCCCAGATGAGACTGGTGGCCCAATGGCCGCGGGCATAAGGCCGCACATACGTTACCGAGGCCGTGGTCCGGAACTGATCGCCCGGCTCCAGCGCCTCGGGATGCGCCAGTCTTCCCGCGGATATCTGGCCGCTCCAGCGAGAGTTGGGCGCAACCGTAAATCGTCCTGACCAGGAATCGATCGCGCCATGATCGATGTTCCACCGGTTCTCGTTCGGTTCGGCGCCGTGGAAGCCGCTCGCCTCGAGACCGAACATGCCGTGTCCCGCGCCGACCGTCACGACTTCATTCGAAATATGGGTGGAATCTTCCAGGTGATGGCCCAGGGTCGCCTGGGGAAGTTCGGCCGCGGACACCCGGTGCGGAAAAGCCACCGGTCCGAGCGCCGGATCGCCTACGGGCGCCGCATAGATCCAGACGCGGCCTTTGTCGCCGACGGGACGCTGATATTCGAGCGCCAGCTCCATAAACAGATCGTGGGGATGCTGCCCGTCGATAATCGGCTTTCCGTAAGCCGTTTCGCCGGTCTGAAACAGCTCCGGGTAACGACGCTGCGTGACCGTCGCCGGGTCCAGACTGAGCATCGAGCGTACCGAGAATGTGCCCGCGCCCGCCTTATGGGAGGCCTCCGTCATAAACCAGTTCATTCCCGCGAATTTGTCGGCTCCGCGTGGGCCGGTTTGCTGAATCTCCGAAAAAAAAGCCACACCGTGGAACATCAAAGTCCACCGGCCTGCCTGCACATGGATCATGTTCATCGGGGCATCGGCCGGGTTCATGCTTGTGCCGGACGCCTGCATGGGCTCCGATGTATCAGACATGCCGGGCATACCTGACATATCCATCCCGGCCATGCCGTGATCCATGTGACTCATATCGTGCTGGGCGAGCAGGGGAGCCGCCAGCAGCAAAGCGATCGTGAAACGCAATTGTTCCTCTTCCTGACTAAAGCTGAATGATTTGACAAGAGAATGCCGCGGCGCTCAAACTACGAGCACGTAACGAGCCGGTCAGCAGAGGATCAGATCCGCAACACAGCGGACGTTTTTGGGGGGAGCTTGACGGGGCGCGGAGCCGGCGGAAGCATCACAGCGACCGGTTCCACGCGGACGGCCATCGGAGGCACGGAGACCGCGACGGATACTCCTTGCATGCCGGCAGACTGAAAGTCCTGAGCCACGCTGGCATGGCCGCAGACATTCGACACGTTCTTCTGCTGTCGATGATGACAGCAGGAATGGTCGCCAGGACTATCAACGGCCCGGGCCATGCACAGCGAAGGACAAAATCCCGCGACAAACAGCAGGATCGTCAGCAACGCTGGCAGGAATCGGTTCATTCGTCTTCTTTTGACGTTACCACGGCGGAAACGTCTCAAAAATATCCACGCGGTTTCCGCATCCACCGGTCGTCCGGTTCAGATATATTGTGGAGACTGAACAATGAGACGTTTCAGCCGGGTTCTTGCTCTCGCCTTTCTGATCACGGGCGCTCTGGCCGCCCAATCCGTTGTGGACCGTTGGGCCGGCGTCGCCGACACGACAGACGAGGGCGGAACGAAGCGCGAGGAAAAACAGACGATTGAAATCCGGAGCGAAGAGGGAAGGCTCACCGGAAAGACGATCAGCCGCAATGGCGGCGGAGGAATTTCGCTTCAGGTTCAGCAGGATGGCGCCAGGATCAACCTCTACGGATTTCTGCCCCTCGACGGAGGCGAGCACCTTCGCTGGAAGCTCGAACTGAAGGACGGCAAACTGGTGGGAACGTTTTCAGCGCTGCACGATAACCCGAAGAAATGGATCTATGACCGGACCGGCGCGATCACTCTCAAGAAGGCTCCCGCAGCGTCGCTGACTCCCGTCACGAAATAGCCTGAAGTTCACCGGCGGGGCTGCTCAGAACAGACGTTCCTGCTTCTTCAGATTCCCCACCGATCCGATGTTCGCGATCGAAAACGACATCAGGTACTGATTCTCGTTACGCGTTCCGAAACTCAACCGACGGATCTGAAAACTGATTCCACAGCAGTCGGTGTTATACGCGGCCTGCGCCACGCCGTATTCCAGCCGCGCCAGACGGTAGTCGTAAACGGACGAGAACGCCGCGTTCCAGCCTTTCCGGTTCGGATCGCCATACCCGAACGTCGTGCGGAACTGGTTTGCGCTCGGCGTGATCAGCGGAACGGAGTGCACCTGATCGCTTCCCGCTGACACGAAGTAGCGCCGGATCCGAAAATCCGCCGAAAGAGAGCTGTTCACAAACCGGTGGAAGACGGGATCGTAGTCGGCTTCCCAGGTGAATGTGACGCCGTTGCGGGGAGATCCGCGCAGAATGGAAACGAGGGGCGAATAGTTCCGCGGTCCACTGAGGAAGCTGTAACCGGTCAGATCGATCGTCGACAGCAGTACGTTGCGCTGTCCGGGGATGAGGGCGCCGCCAAACGTGGGATCGAAGAACCGCTTCTGAAACACTTCCCAGGTCAGAATCTCCGTGACCATGTCACCGCGCTTCGCGTAGAGGCGGTTGGTGATTCCCAATTCCACTTCGCTGGTATCCGAAAGGAGATCGATGGTATCGAAGCGAAGAACGTCGTCGAACCGCTTTACGCCGGAAACATATTTGTAGCTGGCCCGCGGCTCGATCACGTGTTTGAGCTTGTCGCCAAGAAACGTCTTCCTGTTGAAAATGCGCTCCACCGTCGGCATGACGAAATCGACGTTCACTTCAGGCGCGCTGCGCGTCAGAAACGAATTGGCTACTGCGTTGCCCGCGAAACGCTGACTGTAAGCGGTCTCGTGCATGGTGAAGCTCGGCAGCAGACTGAAGCCCCGCCAGCGAAACGCCGTCGTAATGGTCGGCTCGATGTCGGCGCGCGAACTGAACTGGCTCGTCTGATAGAAGCCAGGCTCCGCCTCCGGCTCCACGCGATGATAAAGACCGAAGCTCGAGCTGAAAGAAAACCATACGGGCAGCACCTCCGAACTGATTTTCTGGTCGCGGCCGGTGAAGTCGAATTCCGGAAGCTTGCGGATCACGACAGTGTCCCCCGCCGTCGCGCTCAGGTAATCCTCGGTTCTGGAAACCGCCGTCGCAAAATTGTAATAGCCGAAGTTCTTTTCGACCGATCCGATGGAGTGCGTTTCGGAGAAGATCGCTTCGTTGAACGATTCGCTGAACTGCTGGCGGAAGGCGAGCGAACTGATGTAGTTGATGCTGCCGCGCGCATACCAGCCGTTATCGAGTTGAATGCGGCCCGCGCCGGTGACGCTGTACCCGGGCGTTTTGATCAGGGTATTGCCGGCCATATAGCCGCGATCCTGCACGCCGTAGAAGATCATGTTGAAATCGCTCTTCTGAGTGGGCTTGCCGCGAAAGTCGATATGGTGGGCGTATCCGCGCGTCGTGAAGTCCTGAAAAATATAGGTCAGATCGAGACTGCGGCTGATCGCGTAATAGTAGCCGACGCCCAACATAAATCCGCGCGTTGAACTGTTGCCGACGTTGGGCGTCAGAAACCCGCTTTTGCGCGGCTCTTTCTTGAGCGACTTGTAGAAATACGGGAAGTAGAAGAGCGGAACGCCGCGCAGGTGGTAAACCGAGCTTTTCGCCAGCGCCCTGTCTTCCGGGATGATGTCGAAGAGATCGCTGTGCAGCGTCCACCATGGATTCGGGACCGTGCAGTCCGTGATGAAGCCGTCGTGCAGAATATATTTGTTCTTAAACTTCTCGGCATGATCGCCTTCGAAGTAGAAGGGTGCCTGCGTGGTGAGCACGCCTGGCCGCGCAACGACTTTGGTTTTCGCGTACCCGCGAGGGTGATAGAACGTGCCGCGCTCGGTATCGGTGTTGTATTCGGCGCGGTCGCAATAGATCACCTCGTTCTGTTCGTAGTTGCGGTAATAGACGTGGCCTTGCGCGGTGAAGATGCGGGTGTTCTCGTCGTAATCGGCGGAGTCCGCTTTGAACGTCGCGTTATGCAGCTCCACCTGGACGTGTCCGCGCAGATGACGCACGCCGTTATCCGTTTCCTGCGTGTCCGCCGCGATGTCCTCCTCGCCAATGGCGGGCGCGTTCGGGCGAGGGATACGAACCGCGAAATCGGGGCGGTCGACAGTGGCGAATCCTTCAATTGCTTCCCTTGTCCGGGGTGGAGCGGCGTTTTCGGACGTTCTGCTTAATTGAGGTGACGCGATTTGCGCGCCGGCCAATAAAATCAGCGGAAAAATGCTCCTTCGGCTGAGATTTTTTCCGTGACAAGCCACTCTGTTTATGTTACTCAGAGTTATAGGGCGGTTCCGGGCGGACAGACTCAATTGGAAACCGTAGCACGGCATAATTCGCGTCGCAACCCGGGCGCAATCGAAAGACAATAGATGCACTGCAAGTATTGTGGTTTCGCAAACGGTGAAGACGATCATCGCTGTCTGCGATGCGGCCGGCGGATCGGCATAGCCATCGCGGCTCCGACCGGGTATGCCGGCGCGAATGCGCTGGCGGTTGCGCCAGCCTTCGACCCGAATGCGACACAGGACGTCGAACCGAAGCAGACATCGCCTGCGGACACCGAGCGCCTGCAGCAGGCCGCATTGTTTCGCGACCCGAACGGTCCCAAGGTCATTCCCTTCGATCAACTGCAGCGGCAGGTCACGGGCAGACTGAACGTTCCCTCGCCGCCCCCGCCCGCTCCCGCTGCACCTGCCGCGAAACCGGCGCAAGAGCGCACACAAACCAGAAGGCCCGCAGCCGCACCCGCCGGGCAGGCCAGCCTCGACTTTGTGGCGGGGGCGCCGGGCCAGCGCACGCTTAAAACCGACGTTCCCGCGCAAATTTACTGCGAACAGCCGGTCGCCACGCCGACGCATCGTTTCGTCGCAAGCGCCATGGACGCCGCCATGATCCTGCTCGGTTTCGGATTGTTCGTCGTCGCCGGCGAACTGGTAGGAGCGAGTTTCGGCTCAGGCAAACTGTTCTGGATCGTGATGGGATCTTCGTTCGCGCTGATCGCCGGCTTCTACGGACTCGTTTTCGCGATGACTGGCCGTGAGACCGCCGGCATGAACTGGACCGATCTGCAGTTGATCACCTTTGACGGGTTCCCGGTCGACGGGCGGACTCGCGCCGCCCGCGTGGCTGCTACGTGGCTGAGTTTTTGTTCGGCCGGTCTGGGACTCGTATGGGCCGTGGCGGACGAGGAGAACCTCACCTGGCACGACCACATTTCGAAGACCTTCCCGACAATTCGCGAAGTCCCGAAAACCTTCGTTCGCCAGCGATAGCGCGGGGCCTCATCAATGCCGGGTGGTCAGCATTCGGATGCGGTGATTTTCCGTGTCCGCAATAAAGAGGACGCCGTTCGCATCCACAAACACGCCGTGCGGACGCGCCAGCTTCGCTTTCTTCGGATCGCCGTCAGGACCGTCGCCCCGCTCACCCGTGCCAACTACGGTTGTGATCACGCCATTCCGGTCGACGCGCCGGATTGCGTGATTCTCCGTGTCGGCAATGTAGACGCTGCCATCGGGCGCGCAGGCGACACCTTTGGGACCGGCCAGCCGCGCGGTGCGCGCGTCGCCGCCGTCGCCTGAAAATCCCTTCTCCCCGGTTCCCGCGAACCGGTACATCTTTCCCCCTTTGACATCGAGCCGGTAGATGGCATTGCCCTCGCGCAGCGCCAGATAGTAGTTGCCAGCTTTGTCGATCGCGAGCGCGCGCGGGCCATCGAGCGGCGTTCCGGCGAACGGCGCGCCATCTTCCGCCTTGCCTCGCTGTCCGGTGCCCGCCCAGGTTTTAATGACTCCGGTCGTCAGATCGAGACCGCGAATCCGGAAGTTGAGAATGTCGCAGATCAGCAGCGTCCAGTCCGGCGTAAACGCGATGCTGTGCGGCTGCTTTAACTGAGCCTGCGTGGCGGGTCCGCCGTCGCCGCTGAAACCTTCCCTGCCCGTCCCGGCGACAGTAGAGATCACCTGGGTTTTCCGGTCAATCCGGCGGACGACATGGTCCAGGCGATCGCAGAAGAACAGATCGCCGGTCTTGTCGAACGCAATCTCATAAGGCTCGTCCAGTTGAGCCGATAATGCCGGCCCGCCATCGCCGGAGTAGCCTTTCTGCCCCGTGCCGGCGATCGGGCGGAATTGCCGCGTCTTCAGATCCAGCCGGTCGATGCGATGATTTCCTACTTCGCAGAAATAGAGTCCGCGATCCGGGCCGATGCCCAGACCGAAGGGCTGATCCATTTTGCCGTCCGACGCGCCCGCCGCTCCGGTACCGGCGATGGTCGTGAGGGTCTGACCGCCCAACAGTCCGGCGGCAAGCATGAAGAGGATTCCCGTTTTCATCGTTCGCTCCGTTTGTCGCTCTCTACTTCTCGATGGCGGCTGCCGCCATGGCGGCGAATACGTTGATCTCGTCGGCGACATCGCCGCCGCCGTTGGTGCGCTGCAGCAGAATGATCCCGATCAGGTCTTTCGCCGGGTCCACGAACTCGTAGGTCCGGTACGCGCCGCCTTTGACGAACGACCCGATCGAGTTATACCGGAACGTGCCCAGCGCATCGCGCACCACCTCATAGCCCAGGCCGTGTCCCACGCCCGGGGCGAAGCCCGCTTTGATGTCGCCGGTGAGGGATGTCGTCATCATCGCCACCGCCGCGGCGGACAGAACCCGACGCCCATCGAGCGTTCCCTTGCTGAGCATCATCTGGTTGAATCGCAGGAGGTCGGCCGCCGTGCTCAGAAGCCCGCCCTGCGGCGCTGGGATTCGCGGGCCGTTCGTGTTTTCCACCGAGGCGGCGCGCCGGAGTGTACCGTTGTCATCGGTGTAAACAGCCGCCAGGCGGGATTTCTTTTCGTCCGGCACGAAGAAGAAAGTGTCCTTCATGCCGAGCGGTCTGAAAATTCGTTCGGCCATGTATTCGTCATACGGCATCTTCGAGACGACCTCGATAATCCGCCCGAGCGTGGCATAACCGACGTTGCTGTAATTCCATGCAGTCCCGGGCTCGAACAGCAGGGTGAGCTTTCCGCCCGAAGCAACCTGTTCCGCAAGCGACTGAGCAGGCGGTTGCTTCGGCGGGAATCCGCCCGGCAGCCCCGATGTGTGGGTCATCAGGTCGAGGATGTTGATGGGCCGTTCCGGCGTGACCGTGCCGCA
>DASZUZ010000310.1:0-4012 GCA_035547415.1 Bryobacteraceae bacterium
TTGCGGCCCGTCTTCTTGTTCTTGCTGCCGGGCGGCCGCCCCGGTCCTCGCTGCTGCTGCTGTTGCGCGGCCACAATCCATGCCGGTGGTCTTCCGCGGCGCTTTCCACCCGCCGCGAGCCGTTCCAGACTCAGGATGGCCTCTTCCAGCTGAGTGCGTTCCCGGCGCAAATCTTCCAGGATCTTGTTTACGTCCATCGATTTTGCCTCCCTGTTTCGCATTCAGAACAAACCGCCCCACTTTCGCAGATTTTACTTTGATCGAAGGACTGGTTGCACGGCAGCGAATCCTTACGGTCTGTTCTGTCTACAGAACACTGAAGAGTGAGTTTACCACTCATGAAGCCAAAAAGTAATACAGAATTTCTAAGAATGTGCCGGAAAGGCGGGTGAATATTATTTGCCGGTACCGGTACCGGCAAAACCCTGCTGCTGAGGTTGGGATTGTTGTGGCTGCTGTTGCTGGCCCGCCTGTTGCGGCACGCCAGCCACGCCGCCCCGGGACACGTCTTTGGTCATATCGTACACGAATTCCCATTCGTTGTACGCAGTGCGGTCGTTGTAGACCTTGATGCCTTCCTGCTCGCGCTTGCTGGCGACTCCGCCGATGCCGCCACCGACCGTCTGCCCGCCGAGACTCTGCCCCAGAGGCGTGCCGGTATTGTTGCCACCCGTTGTTCCCAGTCCGGAACCGGTCTGACCGGATGCACTGGGATCCGGCGCGCCGGCGACGCCGTTAAGCCCACCCGGACGCGGCGTGGTAAGAAGCTGGTTGATAAGATTCGCCGCCGCCGGGGGTGGCGCATTCGGCGTGCTTTGAAAACCGTTCGTGTTGGGTTGTCCCGGAAATCCCGGCTGGCCGGGAATACCCGCCTGTCCTGGAACGCCCGGCTGCCCGGGAAAACCGGGCTGCCCGGGGATCTGACCCGGAACCGCTCCCGGCTGGCCGGGGATTTGCGCGGGTCCGCCCGGGTTGGCGCCGCCCGTCTGTCCCGCGGGAAGGATCGGCAGGCCCGTTGTCGGCGAAACCGGAACGATGCGGCCATCCGGCAGCACCATCACCGGACCGTTCGTGCCCCCGGACTGACCGTTCGCCGCGTTCTGCTGACCGGCGTTGTTCGGGTCCCCCGGAGCGCCCGGCGCATCGCTTGCGCGCCGCCGCGCCGCCAGATTCACATTCTGACTCGACGCGCTCCCACCGCCGATTTGCTGCAACTGGGCGATGAACGTCGAATCCGACCCCTGGTCCTTCTTGTCTTTTTTGCCATGAACCAGCGAATCGATGAAGATGCCGCCCGGACCGACGTGGATCAGGCGCCATTCATTCTTGCCCGTCATCGGATCCACATACTGCTTCCGCAGGAACCGGATATTCTGCGTGTTTTCGAGCGCCTGCATGTCGGCCGGGAAACGGCCGAACTTGCGGACGTAAAGCTGAATCGCGCGGGTGTACTGCTCGCCCCGGTCGATCAGCAACTGTTCCTTATCGCGCTGCGCTTCGAACGCCACGCGCGGCAACTGCATGTAGAGCATGACCGCGATGGACGCGGCCATCATGTATACGAACAACAGGGCATAACCGGCTTCGGGATTGCGCCCGGGCTTCATGCCGCCGGATTCTCCTGCAGTTGCAGCGTCTGCGTGCTCTTGAACTGCGTGTCTTCGATCGTGATCGAGTTGACCCCGATTTTGACGACCCGATAACGGCGCTTCACGGTGTCGTTTTCGCCCGCGATCAGAATGTCGTCGCCATCGAGCAGGAATGCCGCTTTATGACCGTCGGAAGTCGAAATCTTGTACCCGTAATATTTGAAGGTGATCGGCGGAGCCTGCGGAGGAGGCGGCGGACCGGCTGGAGCGATCGGAGCCGTGGCGGGCGGCTGGTTCTTCGCGATCTCAATCTTTCCGACCTTCGGCAATTCCTTCACGGGCGGCGGCGGCGCGGCGCCGAACACGAACAGGTTGCGTCCCGCCGCGCCCGCCTGGACGGCCTGTATTTTCGCAAGCAGATCCAGACGCAGCGTCGGATCGATGGTCGCGGGATCCGGACGATCCTCGGGATTTTTTGGTCCCATGCGCGGCTTGAATTCATTTGCCAGACCCTGATTCGTGACTCTCCGGCGTTCCGTTTTTGGCGCACTCACATGGACCACGGGCGCGGCGGCCGGAGCCGGCGCGGAAGCCGGCTGAACCACGGTTCCGGACGAAGAGGGCGAATCGTCCGCGATGACGTTGTAGTAGAAAACGCCGCCGGCAACTAACAGCAATCCGCCCAGCAGCGCGATTTTCTTCGGTTCCGCCCCCAGATTCACGAAATACCGCCCTTATCGTCCCTGACGAACGTATCGAGCTTGACGTTCACGGTCAGGGTGTCCGTTTTCGCGCGTGGAGCCACGGTCAGCGTCTCGATAATGAGAAAGCGCGCGGAACGATCGAGCAGATTGACGAATTTGACGAGTTGCGCGTAATTGCCCTCGAGATTGAGCGAGACCGACATCATGTCGAGATCTTCGGTGCCGGGAATCGGCTCGAGCGCAATCGTCGCGCCCGGCTTCTCCATTCCTGCCGCCTTCGCGGTCTCGGTGAGTTCGCCGATGATCGTCGAATACGTGACCCGGCGGCTCGTCATGTAGTTCGCCAGAAACGTCTCCCCTTCCGTCTTGCCTTTCTGAATGTTCGCTGTGAGCAGCCGGCTCCGGACGAGCCTCGCCTGTTCGGTCTGCCGCTGGCCGATCGCGGCGGTCAGTTGCTGCGTGAGCGCTTCGGGCGAAGCATCGAAGACATGGAACGCGAATCCCGCGGCAATGAGATTCGCTGCCAGAAGAATCCCCAGGACGGCGCGCACCATCACCTGGGGTCCGGTGAAGGAGCCCGTTGCCGGAAGATTGAGCTTAAAGTTTCTGGGCATAATTCACCGAGAGACGGTAATGGTAGTTGGGATCATTCTGGTTCGGCGGAGTGAAAGTGCTGACCTCCGTCGAGCCGAAAACATCGGACGCTTCGAGCTTCGCGATGAACCCGATGACGGGCTCGGGCGAATCCGCCTCAACAGTCATATCGAGCGAGAGCTGATCGCGCGAATTGACCTGCGGACGAATCACACTGACGCGTACATTGTGCGGCAGAACGGTTTCGAGGTCCGAGAAAATTCGCGTCCAGCTGATGGCCTTCCGGCGGATCAGATCGTTCAGGAGAATGCTCCGGTCGAGGACGACGGCGTTTTCCGGCCGGCGCATCTCGGCATCGAGCTTCGCCTGTTCCGCGCGGATTTTGCCGAGCTGACTCTGGACTCCGTTGAGCTCAGCCTGCGTCTGCCGCGCGGCGGCGCGCTCGGAAACGGCGATCGAAATCAAAACGATCAGGGAAAACAGCAACAACACGCCCGTCGCGGCGGATGCTACCAGGATCGGCCGGTCGCGGCGGAACGGCTCGCGCGCCAGATTGACAGGTACTCTCATGCCGCAGCCTTCTTCGCCGCTTTCACGGAATGCCCCGTGGCCGCGGGCGTCAGAGATTTCAGATATCCGGACAGCCCCGGATGCGGGTCGTCGATCGACTCGATGTGGATGTCGAGTTCCGTCGCAAGCCGCGTCGCCGAAGCATTCGATTCCGCGCCGAATCCGGCCAGAATCAGCTTTTCAGGCCGTTCGCCGGTCTGGTCTTCGATGTAGATGAGCGTGGGATACAGATCGGCCGAAACTTCCGCGAGCGGGTCCTTCTCATGATCCCCCAGTTCGAGCGAGCGGACAAGCGAAAGCGCGCCGTTCCGCAGCGCAGACACGGTCAGCGCTCCCGGGCTGCGGTGCGCCACCAGAATCGACCCGGCAGCCGGAACCAGGTCCAGCATGGCAAGTGAAGACGATGTGACCAGCCCGGGCTGGAAATTCAGAGCGCGAAACGGCGCTTCATAACGAGCGACGATTTCGACCGGAGCCACGGCCGCGATCACCTTGCCTGCGCCCTGCACGTGGTACGACAGAGCGGCCTCGTCGATATCGAACGGCAGCGTTTTG
>DASZUZ010000311.1:0-3046 GCA_035547415.1 Bryobacteraceae bacterium
ACATCAGCACGATCTCGCGGGAGTCCTCGATGGCGCTGGTTTCGCATTACAACATTCACCGTGTGCTCGATATCTACGGTTCCGTGGAAGGGCGTGATCTCGGCGCCGCGGGCGGCGACATTACAAAGATCGTCAATCGCAATCTGAAGTATCTGCCGCGAGGGTCGCGCGTCATCATCCGGGGCCAGCTCGACACGATGAAGAAATCTTACATCGGGTTGCTTGCGGGGCTCGGGTTCTCGATCGTCCTCGTTTACTTCCTCATCGTCGTGAACTTCCAGTCGTGGCTCGATCCGTTCATTATCATCAGCGCGCTTCCGGCCGCGCTGACCGGCAGTGTGATCTTTCTGTTTTTGACCGGCACGCACCTGAGCGTTCCGGCGTTGATGGGAGCCATCATGTGCATGGGCGTGGCGACCGCGAACAGTATTCTCGTCGTGGCCTTCGCAAAGGAGCGTCTGGAGCACCATCACGACGCCGTGCAGGCCGCCATTGAAGCCGGCTTTACCCGCTTCCGCCCCGTCCTGATGACCGCGCTCGCCATGATGATCGGCATGGTTCCGATGGCGCTCGGCATGGGAGATGGCGGCGAGCAGAACGCCCCGCTGGGACGCGCCGTCATCGGCGGTCTCCTCCTCGCGACAGTCGCGACTCTGTTCTTTGTGCCCTCCGTGTTCAGCCTGCTGCACAAAAGCAGGAAGCCCGCGGAAGCGCAACCTCGCGGACCACGCAGTCTCGAACCCGTTCACCAGTAACTGAAATCTGACAATGAAGGTTGAAGAATCAAGACAAAGCGAAGTGATTCCGGACAGACCCGCAGCGGACAAGCAGCCGCGCGCGGGGTTCGGACTCATTCTTCTGAGCCTGATTGCGCTGGGCGCGATCGGCTGGTTCATCTACAAGGGAATTACCGCCCGGGTATCCGCGGAAACCGCCCTGCGGCGCCAGACGCAGCAGGACGCCGCACTGACGGTTTCAGTGGTGCATCCGAAGATCGCAGCCGGCGGCCAGGAACTGCTGCTGCCGGGAAACACGCAGGCATTTATTGACGCGCCTATTTACGCGCGCACCAGTGGTTATCTCAAGCGCTGGTATGCCGATATCGGCGCCCGGGTACACGCTGGCCAGTTGCTTGCCGAAATCGAAGCTCCGGAAGTCGACCATCAGCTTCAGCAGGCGAAAGCGGATCTCGAAACCGCCCAGGCGACGTACAAGCTGGCCCAGACGACGGCCGTGCGATGGCAGTCCCTGCTGAAGAGCCAGTCGGTTTCGCAGCAGGATACGGATACGCGCGTCGGCGACATGAACGCGAAGCGCGCGATGGTCGACTCGGCCGCATCCAACGTCAAGAGGCTGGAAGACCTGCAGGCCTATGAGAAGGTGTACGCGCCGTTTGACGGCGTGATTACGACGCGTAACACGGATATCGGCGCTCTGATCAATGCGGATACGAATACGCCTGGCCGTGAGCTGTTCCACGTCGCCGCCACCAATCGTCTTCGTGTTTTCGTAAGCGTTCCGGAAGAGTATGAGCGCGCCGCCGCGAACGGAAGCAGCACGGGACTGACGCTGAACGAGTTTCCAGGCCGCATCTTTACCGGCAGAATCGTTCGCAACGCCAGCTCGATCGACCCCAGTTCCCGCACCTTGCTCGTCGAAGTCGACGTCAATAATCCGTCCGGTGCTCTTCTGCCCGGCGCTTATGTCTCGGTCCACCTCAGGTTGCAGGGGCAGGGCGCGAAGGCTCTCACCATCCCCGCCAACACTCTGCTGTTCCGGTCCGAAGGCCTGCGGGTCGCGGTGGTCCGCGACGGCAAAGCGCAGTTGACCCCGATTCAGGTGGGCCGTGACTTCGGCCAGACGCTCGAGGTGGTCGCGGGACTGAAGCCGGAAGACTCCCTGATCGTCAACCCTCCGGACTCGATCATTACGGGAAGCGAAGTTCGGATCACGGCCGGGAGCGCGGAATGAAACGCGCGCTGATCGCGATCCCCGCGGTTGCGATCCTCTTTGCGGCCGGCTGCTCGGTCGGTCCCAAATATCAGAAGCCCGTAACTCCCGTGGTCCCCGCCTGGAAAGAGGCGCCTCCGGAAAGCTTCAAAGAGAGCCAGGGCTGGAAGGTCGGCCAGCCCGGTGACGCGAGCCTCCGTTCCGACTGGTGGACCATTTTCGGCGACCCGGATCTCAATAATCTCGAGACTCAGATCGATGTCTCCAACCAGAATCTGAAGACGGCCGAGGCGCGGTTTCGCGAAGCCCGTGCGCTGATCCGGCTGAATCAGTCGTCCTTGTTCCCGACCATCAATGTGGCCCCCGGCATCTCGGCCGGACGCTCGTCGGTCGCAAAGACCCTGCCCGGCGGCAATCCGCGATTCAACAACTTCACCCTGCCCATCGACCTGAGTTACGAGGTGGATGCCTGGGGCCGCGTACGCCACACGATTGAAGCAGCCCGCGAAGAAGCGCAGGCGACCGCCGCCGACCTCGAAACCATTCGTCTCAGCCTGCACGCCGAACTGGCCTACGATTACTTCGAGCTTCGGAGTGCGGACGCGCAGAAGAAGCTGCTCGACAGTACCGTCGAGGCCTATCGTAAATCGCTGGAACTGAACCGGAACCTGTTCGAAGGCGGGGCCGCCGCCGGCGCTGATGTCGCGCAGGCCGAGACGCAACTCGAATCCACGCAGACGCTCGATACCGACATCGGTGTGCAGCGGGCTCAGTTTGAACACGCAATCGCTGTTCTCACCGGAAAACCGCCGGCCGCGCTGAGTCTCGCGCTGAAACCGCTCAACGAGCAGCCTCCCGTGGTCCCGGGGACAGTACCTTCCGCGCTGCTCGAGCGCCGCCCCGATATCGCAGCCGCGGAGAGGCGCGTCGCGGAAGCGAACGCGGAGATCGGAGTCGCCCGCGCGGCGTTTTTCCCATCCATCGTGCTGAGCGCGACCGCGGGCTTCGAAAGTGGTTCGATCGCCGACTGGTTTTCCTGGCCGAATCGTCTGTGGGCTGTAGGACCTTCCGTGCTCCAGACCGTGTTCGACGCGGG
>DASZUZ010000312.1:0-11184 GCA_035547415.1 Bryobacteraceae bacterium
GCGCAAATGGATATCGGAGTCGTAACGCAGGACGCCACCGCCAGGGCGGTGGCTGATCGAAACGCAAAACAATCGGCGCAGCTGATCGACCAGTTGAAGACAGTCATTCGGGCTGCGGAAATCAAGACGATTAATTATTCCGTTAATCCGAATTATCGCTATCCGAAGGACGCGCCTCCCGCAATCACGGGCTACACCGCGACAAATACGATTCGGCTCGATGCCCTTCAGATCGGCGATGTTCCAAAGATCATAGATATTGCGACACGCGCCGGCGCGAGCAATATTAACCGGCTCAACTTCACGTTGAGCAATGAAAATCGCCTGCGCGCTGAAGCGTTGTCTCAGGCGGCGAAGCAGGCGCGCGACGCCGCTCAGGCTCTGGGATCAGCTTTGAGTCTGAGAATCGGAAAGGTGCTGCGAGTCGAGGAAGGGCAGCCGGTCATCATCTCGCCTTTGCGGCAGACGGAGTTCGCACTGGCAAAGACGCAGGGAGCAGCGGCTTTACCCGTGGAGCCGGGAAATATCGAAGTTCACGTAAACGTGGACGTCACGTTCGAATTGACTCCGTAGCGGTTAGCCAGCGCTCGCGAGCCGGATCACATTCTCTTCGTCGCCGTCCTCGGGCGCTTCCACATTCTTCAGCCGCCGTTCAATGGCCCGGGTACGCACGGCCGCGTCATCCACGGTCTGCGTCGCCTGGTTCAGTCGCTTCCGGATGAGCTCAAGCACCTGGGAATACTTGCCGAACTGCGTCTTTACATCACCCAGCAGTTTCCAGACTTCACCCGACCGTTGCTGAATCGCAAGCGTCCGGAAGCCCATCTGGAGACTGTTCAGCAGGGCGGCGAATGAGGTTGGTCCGGCCAACACGACGCGATAGTCGCGCTGCAGCGCTTCCGCCAGACCGGGTCGGCGCAACGCTTCGGCGTAAAGCCCTTCCGTCGCCAGAAACAGAATGCCGAAATCCGTCGTGTGCGGCGGGACAAGATATTTTCCGCTGAACGTCTTCGCGCAGGCGCGGATCACCACTTCCAGTTCGCGCGAATGAGTATCGACGGCCTCCGCATCGCAGCGTTCCGCCGCTGCGGCGAGTCGCTGATAGACTTCCGACGGGAACTTGGCGTCAATCGGCAGCCACACCGGTGTTGAGTTTGCGCCGGGCAGCCGGATGGCGAACTCGACGCGCTCCCCGGAGCCGGTGGGTGAAACGTTCCGTTCGAACTGATCCGGCGCGAGCATCTGCGTCAACAGGTTCTCGAGTTGCACTTCGCCCCAGGCTCCGCGCGTGGTGACGTTGGAAAGCACTCGCTTTAGATCGCCCACGCCCGAGGCCAGGTTCTGCATCTCGCCCAGACCCTTCTGCACCTGTTCTAGGCGCTCGCTCACCAGCCGGAACGATTCCCCGAGGCGCGTCTCGAGCGTGCTCTGGAGCTTTTCGTCCACGGTCTGCCGCATCTGCTCGAGTTTCCGCGAATTATCCGCCTGCATCGCCAGCAGGTGCTGAGAGACGGCTGATCGCAGCGATTCCGCTCTTTGGTCGGTTTGCAACGCGAAGCGCTGCAGGTTCGCGGCGAGTTCTTCCCGCAAAGCACGGTTTTCTTCCGAACTCTGCTGCCGGAGGCGAGCGAGATCATCGCGCAGACGCGATTCCGCGGATTCGGACGACCGCAATCGCACCAGCAGGAGGACGTTCAGGACAACGATGACAACGAGAACGGCGAGGAGCAGTGCGGAAAACATTTCGGGCCACCCTTGTTTCCGAGCATACTACAGACTTCGGACCGCATCCTCTATCCGGCGCGCCAGCGCTGCGTAGTCATCGCCTTCAATCTTCAAGGGCGCGCCGAATTTCACGCGGGCGTGTCCCGGAGTGGCCATCTTTGCGGTTCTGTGAAGTACACGCTCCAGCCCTTCCAGCCGCACAGGGACGACAGGCAGAGCGAGCCGCGAGGCCAGCATCCCGACGCCAGGCTGAAACGCCGAGATCTCGCCGGCATCCGTCCGCTTTCCTTCGGGGAAGATCAGAACGGAGTAGCCGTCCGCAGCCAGTTCCCCGGCGTAGCGGAGCGAGTCGCGCGCTCCCGTCTCGCGCTGCGGCAGGGGGAAGGCGTCGAACACCAGCGCCGCGAGGTAGTAGTTGAGGCTGTTAGTAAAGCGTTCGGATTGCCGGTAACGCTCCGGATGGAAATGGGCGTCGAAAAATTCTTTCGCCATCGCGGGCGCTGTACGGTATCTCCAGCGGGCTGGCAGCGCCCAGAGGATCGACGGCACGTCGAAATGGCTCTGGTGGTTCGACGCGAAGATCACGGGTCCGTCCAGACCGCGCAGATTTTCCAGTCCTTCCACTCTGATCCAGGCGAACAGGCGGGCCAGCGGAAGGATGAAGGCCGGCAGCGCCAACCGGCGTATCAGCCGCGCGGGCCAGGAACGGTTCCATTCGGGGAACTCGAACGTCTCGACTGGCGCCGAAGACGCCGGACGTGGCCGCGTGAGATCGGCGACCGTGCGTGCTCCTTCATCGATATGTCCGCCCGTCCGCTGCTCGATCTCCATCACGAGTTGGATGCGGTCGAGCGAGCTGAGGCCCAGATCATCGAGCGAACTGTCCGAAGCAATCTGCCGGCCTCCCGTGTATTTGCGGATGATATCTTCCACCGAGTCGGCTGGAGCCGTTGACTGCGGAGCCGCACCCGCGACCCAGTTCGCCACCTCGGTTCGTTTCAGCTTTTTCGTGCCGGATGTCCTCGGCAGCGAAGCTCCAGGCCATACCGAATACCCACGGATACGCTGGTGCGCTTCGAGCTTCGCGTTGGCCGAGTTCACCACTTCTTCGGGATTGGCTCCGGCATCCAGAACCAGCACCGCGTGTACCTGTTCACTGGCCCCCTGCTTCGCCGCGACCACGGTCGATTCCCGTACGCCAGGGATCGCGTTCAGCACGCGCTCCACGTCTTCCGGAAACACGTTGAGGCCGCTCGGCGAAACAATCATTTCCTTCTTGCGGCCCAGGATGCGAAGGCGCTTCTCCGAATCCAGTTCGCCGATATCGCCGGTGTGCAGCCATCCCTCGGGATCGAGAATGCTGGCTTCTGTCTGGCCGTAATAACCGGGCGTTACGTTCTCGCCACGCAGCAGAACTTCCCCGTCGGGCGCGATCCGGATCTCTACTCCGGAGATCGCTTTGCCGACGCTCCCTTTGCGGGTTTCGAACGGATTATTCAGCGTCGCGACCGGAGCCGTCTCGGTGAGACCGTAACCCTGAATGACAACATAGCCGAGCTTCCGCCAGAATTCTTCGAGCTCCGGATCCAGCGGCGCTGCGCCGACAACGAAGCTCCAGAATTTCCAGCCGAGACGCCGGTGAACGCGCCGGTACTGCCACCAGCTCCAATACCACTTTTCACTCCGCCGCGGAGCCTTCGATTCGGGAATTGCCTGCTCGATTTCGGATCGCAGCAGTTCGAGCATCTGCGGCACGCAGACCAGCACGGAGATACGGCGCTTATGGATCAGATGAATCACGTCCCGGGGACCATACCCCGAGGTGAAGAAGACGTTGCCCTCGATCATGGCCGGAATAAACGCGGCCATGGATTGCCCGAACATGTGGCTCAGTGGCAGCAGATTCAGGAAGCGAATCGGCTTGAACGGCCCCATATACTTTCGGTACTTCTCGATACCCTGATCGATCGGTTTCAGATTCGCGAGGATGTTGCGATGCGTGATCGTGACGCCCTTCGGATCGCCCGTCGCGCCCGAGGTGAACAGAATTTCCGCCAGATCGTCCGGCGCGGCTGGCAGAGTTGCGTGAGCCGCTCGCGGGACGTCGAAGACCGTTCGCATCGGCCATGCGGGGAAGGGAAGCCCCGCGGGCGCAGTCAGTCCGGGGCCGAGAAGCAGGGCGCGCGCGTTCACGATTCCAGCAATGCGTTCGATCAGGGCCGCGGAAGAACGGAAATCGATCGGCACGGCGACAACGCCTTCGAGCAGGCAACCCCACAGGGCCACGACCCATTCGGGCCGGTTTTCGCCCCAGAAAAGAACCCGTTCGCCTTTCGCGATGCCGGAAGTCCGGAGGTGTTCCGCGAAAGCCTGCGCGGCGCTCGCTGCTTCCGAATAGGTGACGCGGCTTGCGCCCAGATCGCCTTCATACCGCAGGAATTCGCCGCGGTTCTGACGCCATGCCGAGAAGAATGTCGAGAGTGATGGAGGATCGCCAACCAATGCTGGCAGTATAATCGCCCATTGCTGCTCGAAGCGAAAGGGATCGAAAAGCGTTACGGCGGAGTGCGGGCTCTGAAGCATGTCTCCTTCGACCTGCGCGCGGGTGAAGTGCACGCGGTGGTCGGCGAAAACGGGGCAGGAAAAAGTACGCTGATCAAGGTTCTGACCGGCGCGGTTCAGCCAGATGCCGGCACGGTACGGCTCGATGGCGCAGTCATTCAAGACAACAGCCCGCACCGCTCGCGCGAACTGGGTATCGCGGCGATCTATCAGCAACCGGCGATCTTTCCGGACCTGACGGTCGCGGAAAATATTGCGCTCGCAAACGAACCGGGCGGGCTCGCACGCCGTGTCGATTGGTCGGCGCGGCGCGTCAAAGCCCGTGAACTGATCGAGGCGATCGGAGCGGAGATCGATCCGGATCGTGAAGCCGGTACGCTCAGCATGCCGGAACAACAGTTGGTCGAGATTGCGAAAGCTCTGGGCAGTAACGTTCGAGTGCTTATTCTCGACGAGCCGACCGCTTCGCTCACCGAACGCGAAACGGACCGACTGTTCGGGATCATCCGCCGCCTGAGCCAGCGAGGCGCGGGTGTCGTTTATATTTCGCACCGGCTGGAAGAACTCGCCCGTATCGCCGACCGGATTACGGTGCTCCGCGATGGCGAAACTATCGAAACGAGGCGTGCTGCCGATACGGACGCCCGCACGCTGATCCGACTGATGGCGGGTCGCGATCTTTCCGCAGTGTTCCCGAAGCGCTCTGTGCCGATCGGGGAGCCGGTGCTCGAAGTAAAGAACGTTCGCGAGGCGAGCTTTACCGTGCGCGCGGGCGAAATCTTCGGCATTGCGGGGCTGGTCGGTTCCGGCCGCACGGAACTCGCGGAAGCGCTCTTTGGGATTTCGCCCGCGGAGAAGGGAAGCATTCGCATCCGGGGCGAGGAGGTGGCCATTCGGCGGCCTCAGGACGCCATCCGCGCCGGAATCGCTTATGTTCCCGAAGATCGACGGCGGCATGGCGTCGTCGGCGCCTTACCGGTTCGGGCGAATACGACGCTGGCGATCCTGGATCGCATCTCGCGCGGAGCGATCCTCGAAACCGAGGAGGAGCGATCGCTGGCCGAAACCTGGGTGGGACAACTGGGAATCAAGACCGACGGCATTGACGCGCCCGTGTCCTCGCTTTCCGGCGGCAACCAGCAGAAGGTCGCGATTGCGCGCTGGATCGCGAGCGGTCCGAGTGTGCTGATTCTCGATGAGCCGACGCAGGGCATCGATGTGGGCGCCAAATCCGAGTGCCACAGGCTGATGTGCGATCTGGCCGAGCGCGGCCTGGCTGTTGTGATGATTTCGTCGGAACTGGCCGAGATCATGGGGATGAGCGACCGGATCGCGGTGATGCGGGACGGACGGATTGCGGGTGTGATGAATCGATCGGACGCTACTTCCGAGGCGATTCTGGGCCTTGCGCTCGGGCAGGGCAACGCCTGATGAAGCAGCGCGCTCTTGCCATCGGGATCTTCTGGATTGGCCTGATCGCTGTGCTCGCGGTGCGGGCGCCCGGCTTCTTTCAGTGGGAAAATCTTCGGGATATTGCGGTGACCAATGCGCCCGCTCTTGTCGTCGCGGTCGGCATGACGTTGGTGATCGTCGCCGGGGAGATCGACGTCTCGGTAGGGTCTCAGTTCGCCGTTGCCAGCGTGATCGCCGGATCTCTCGCGAAAGCGGGGGCTCCTCTGATCGCGACGGCCGCGCTCACTGCGGCCGCCGGCGCGGCGTTCGGCGGCGTCAACGCGGCTCTCGTCACTACCTTGGGAGTGCCATCCATCGTCGCCACTCTGGCGACGATGGCGTTCTGGCGGGAACTCCTGCGCTGGATCACACAGGGTGCGTGGATTCAGGGGCTGCCCGCGACGTTTCAGTGGATGGGCATGGGCCAGACTGGCGGGGAGTTTGTCATACTCGCGTTCGCCGCGCTGGTGTTCGTCGTATTTGTGTGGTCGATGCGCCATGTACAGGCCGGGCGCGCGGTGTACGCTGTCGGTTCGCAGCGGGAATCGGCGCGGCTCGCGGGCATTCCGGTGAACCTGATTTCATTCGGCGTCTTCACCCTCATGGGGGCGTTGACAGGGCTTGCCGCGCTGCTGGATTCGGTGCGTTTCTCGCAGGTGCAAAGCAGCGCCGGTGCGGGACTCGAGCTCAAGGCCATCTCCGCCGTTGTGATTGGAGGGGCTTCCATTACCGGCGGTAAGGGCACGCTCTGGGGCACGTTGCTCGGCGTCAGCGTCCTCGCCGTGATTGCGCCGGCGCTTACTTTCCTCGGGATCAATGCATTCTGGGAAAAGGCAATTCAGGGGGCAATTATCCTCGGCGCCATCGTACTCGAAAGGGCTGCCGCGAAGCATGCTCGTTGAGAACCGCGCGGGCAGTGAACGCGCGCTCGTGGTCCTGATCCTGATCGAGGTCGCGATCTTTGCGTTTACCGGACCCCATTTCTTCTCAACCGCCAACGCTTTCGAAATTCTGCGGCTGGGCGTTGAACTGGGGCTGCTCTCTCTTGCGCTGACTCCCGTCATCGTGACCGGCGGTATCGATCTGTCGGTCGGTTCCATGATGGGACTGTGCGCCGTGGTCTTCGGCTATCTGTGGCGCGACTGGCATCTTTCTATCACCGCCGCGGCCATGTGCGCACTTCTGACCGGCGTGGCCGGAGGGGCCCTGAATGCTCTGGTGATCACGCGTTTCGGCGGCGCGCCGCTGATCGTCACGCTTGGCACGTATTCGCTGTTTCGCGGCGTGGCGGAAGGACTCACGCGCGGCGTCGATAATTTCTCACAATTTCCCGATGGATTCCTGTATCTCGGCCAGGGATACCTCGGCGGGGTTCTTCCCGCGCAGATGCCTGTCTTTCTGCTTTTCGCCGGATTCTACTGGCTACTGCTCCATCGCAGCATCTACGGCCGCGCCTTTCGCGCAATCGGCTTCGCTCCGGATGGCGCCCGCTGGGCCGGCTTACCGGTCCATCGAAGGCTTACGCTCGCGTACATCCTGTCGGGCTTCACGGCCGCAGTCGCCTCGCTGATATACGTCGCTCATCTCGGCCAGGCGCGGTCCGATGCGGGTACGGGGTACGAACTCCTCGCGATCACCGCCGTCGTGCTTGGCGGAACGGACATCATGGGCGGCCGTGGCAGCATCTGGGGAACACTGCTGGGGTTGTGCGCCATCGTCGTATTGCAAAATGGTCTTCGCGTATCCGCATTCCCCGCTGAACTGGCCGGCATTCTGACGAGCGCGATCCTGGTCGCGACCATCGCGGTGGGCCGTGTGAGATGGCGGCGGCCGGCCACGATTGAATCAAAGGAAGACGAAATGAAGAACACACAACTGGCGGTGTTGAGCGCCGTCATCCTCGCCGGCTCGCTGATTGTCGCGGGCAGCAACTGGTGGCTTGTTCAGTCGGTGCGCGGCACCCCGGCCGGAACCGCGCCCGGGCATCATCTCACGCTGGCTGTAATGCCCAAGGCCAAGGGCGATCCGTATTTCGTCAGTTGCCGCGTGGGAGCGGAACAGGCCGCGAAGGAACTTGGCGCCGACATGATTTGGGACGGACCGACGGACCTCGATCCGGCCAAACAGAACGAGATCGTGGAAGCCTGGATCACGCGAGGTGTGGATTCGATCGCCGTCTCCGTCGTCAATGCTCCCGGCATTTCGACAGTGCTTCGGAAAGCCCGTGCCCGTGGCATCAAAGTCCTCACATGGGACGCGGACGCCGAGCCGGACGCGCGCGACTTCTTCATCAATCAGGCCACGCCGGAAGGCCTCGGCAACACGCTGGCCGATGAGGCGAACCGGATCCTGCACGGGTCGGGCGACTTTGCCATCATTACCGGCGCGCTGACAGCCGCGAACCAGAATGAGTGGATCAGGTTCATCAAAGCGCGTATCGAGAAATACCCGCATATCCACCTGATCACGATTCGCCCCAGCGACGACGACCGGAATCGTGCCTTCTCCGAAGCCCAGACCCTGATGAAGGTCTATCCGAACATGAAGTTGATCATGGCCATCTCCGCGCCAGCCGTGCCGGGCGCCGCCGAAGCGGTGAAGCAATCCGGCCGCGCGGACGTCAAAGTCACCGGCCTTTCCCTGCCCAATATGTGCAAGCCCTATGTGAAAGCAGGAATTGCCGAATCCGTGGTCCTGTGGAACACGGCAAACCTTGGCTACCTCGTCGTGAATGCTTCGAAGCAGGCGGCGGAGGGGACGCTGAAACGCGGGGTGACATCGATTAACGCGGGGAAACTCGGCAGGATCTCCGTCGAAGGCGATCAGGTTCTTCTGGGTAAGCCGCTGATCTTTACGAAATCCAATATTGACCAGTACGACTTCTGAGATGCGGCCGTGATTGACTTGCGGTTCGCGGCAGTACTCGTCAGGTCCTCGGCACCGTCAGATGGGCTAAGAGCTTGTCCACGTGCTTCGCCAGAACATCGCACTCGATATTGATCCGGTCGCCTGGCTTCCTGCCCGCGAGGTTCGTCGCCTCCCAGGTATGCGGGATGATCGCGACTCTGACGAGCCCGTTCTGAACCGAGGCAATCGTCAGGCTGATGCCGTCAATTGCGATCGATCCCTTATATACCAGGAAACGGTTCAGTTCCGCCGGAACCCGCACCAGCAGTTCCCAGTTGCCATCCCCGAGTTCTTTCAGCGATTCCAGCGTACCGGTTCCATCCACATGTCCCTGCACGATGTGCCCGCTGAGTCTGGTCTGCATCGTGACCGGACGCTCGAGATTTACCCGGTCACCCGGCCGCAGATCGCCCAGGTTACTGCGCTCCAGCGTTTCCGGCGCGAGGTCCGCCGAGAACCCGTCCGCGCGGATTTCGACGGCGGTCAGACAGACGCCGTTCACCGCGATGCTCGCCCCCGGCGTGAGATCGCTCAGCGCGCGCTCGCAACGGATGGAGAATCGATCGCCGGCCTCCACCGTTCCCAGTTCCTCAACGATTCCGGTAAACACTCAGACGTCCTTTCTGACGTATGCTTCCACGGCGAATTCATCGGGCGGAATCGGATGCAGTACCGTCCGTTCCAGCCGGATCGCATCCACGCGCCGCATTCGCCCGGTGCCGCCTGCCAGGGGAAGGGACTCCAGGCCTCCCAGAATCTTGGGTGCGTAGTAGATGAAGACCTTGTCCACTGCGCCCGATTCAAGGGCGGCCCAGTTGACCTTGCTGCCCGCTTCGATCATCGCCGAGAGATACTTTCTCTCGCCCATCAATGAGATCACGTCGCGGATATCCACGCGCCCCCGAGGGCCGTCCAGGATCCGAACTTCCACCCCTTTGGCTTCGAGCGCTTTGCGGCGCTCCGTTGAGGCGGCAGAGGTCGCCGCGACCAGGAGATCGCCGTCCGCCGACTTCACGAGCTTCGATTCCAGAGGCAGCCGCAGAGTCGAGTCGAGCACGACGCGCATCAACGGCCTGGCGCGAGGTAATCCGCTGCGGTCTGTCAGCAGAGGATCGTCGGCCAGAGCGGTACCGATACCCGTGATCATTACGTCTGACGCATGCCGCAGTTCCTGCACATGCGCACGGGCCCGCTCGCTGGTAATCCAGCCGCTGTTGTCTTCGGGCGCGGCGATTTTGCCGTCCAGCGTTACCGCGCTCTTCAGCGTGACGAGAGGTTTGCCCGTCCGCATGAAGTGAAAGAACGGCTCGTTCAGTTTCTCCGCCTCAGCCTGATAAGCACCGGCGATTTCCACCTCGACGCCGGCGCCGCGTAGCCGGGCAAATCCTTCTCCGGATACCTGAGGATTCGGGTCGGAGGAGGCCGCAACTACCTTCTTCACGCCTGTCGCGATCAGAGCATCGCAACAAGGCCCGGTTCGGCCCATGTGGGAACAAGGCTCGAGCGTAACGTATGCCGTTGCGCCGCAGGCCTGCTCGCCCGCTTCTTCGAGAGCCAGCACCTCGGCATGTTTTACGCCGTTCCATGTGTGGAAACCTCGTCCCACGACCGCGCCATCGCGTACGATGAGGCAACCCACCATCGGGTTCGGAGATGCGAGCGCCACGCCCTGCCGCGCCAGCGTGAGCGCTTCAGCCATATATTCGGAGTTCATGCGGCAAAAAGGGAATCGATGAACTTTTCGGGATCGAAAGGCAGGAGATCGTCCACCTTTTCGCCGACGCCGATATACCGGATGGGAAGGCCCAGCTCCCGCGCAATCGCGACAATGACGCCGCCCTTCGCGGTGCCATCCAGCTTGGTGAGCACGATGCCCGTCACGCCGGATGTCTCGGTGAACTTGCGCGCCTGTTCTAACCCGTTCTGCCCGGTAGTGGCATCGAGCACGAGCAGGACCTCGTGCGGAGCATCCGGAATGACGCGCGCCGCCGTGCGTCGCATTTTTTCGAGTTCCGCCATCAGGTTGGACTTGGTCTGCAGACGTCCCGCCGTGTCGATAATGACGTAATCGGTCTTACGCGCCTTTGCGGCCTGCAGCGCGTCGAACATCACGGCGCTTGGATCCGAGCCCGTATTCTGACGGATCACCTGCGTGTCCGTACGTTCGCCCCAGACTTCCAGTTGCTCGATAGCCGCGGCGCGGAACGTATCGGCCGCGCAGAGCAGCACCGTGTGACCGTCCGACTTCAGGTGCGAGGCCAGTTTGCCGATTGTTGTCGTCTTTCCCGCGCCATTGACTCCGACCACCATCACGACAGCCGGGGGCTCGTCCACATAGGCCAGCGGCCGGTCGTTCGCCTGCAGAACTTCCAGCAAGTATTCCCGGATCAGCCCGCGCAGTTCGCCTGCGTCGGCCACCAGCTTTCGATCCACGCGCTCGCGAATCCGTTCCAGAATCTCTTCCGTGGTCGCCACGCCGATGTCGGCGCTGATGAGCGTGTACTCGAGCTCTTCGAGCAGATCCGCATCAATCTGCTT
>DASZUZ010000313.1:0-4357 GCA_035547415.1 Bryobacteraceae bacterium
GGGATCACGAAGCCATGGAACCGCGACGATCCCGGCGAGCGCAGTCCCGGCGGCGACCAGACCCCACGCGAGCGCAAAGCGACGGGCTCTGCCGGCCCCCGCCCGGGCGCCCGCGGATTCCGTGTACCCCAAAGGAGCCAGCAGTTTTTCCAGACGAACCGTTGTTTCATCGGGCTCGCCGCCGCCGTTCCAAAGATATTCTTCGTTCATTTCCTGCGTTCCAGTTGATCGCGCAGCAGTTTCATGCCGCGGCAAAGATTGACGCGCACCGAATCGGGAGTCAGTCCCGTGCGCGCCGCGATTTCCGGGCCGGTCATGCCCTCGACGAGTCGGAGAATCAGCGGCTCGCGGTAGCTCTCGGGCAGTCGCTGAATGATCTCGAGCACTTCGAATGCTTCTCCGTCGGGCCGTTTCCCGCCCGGAATCCGGTCAATGAGCATCGGCATCGGACGCTTCCGGCGGTGATGATCGAACGCCGCGCGACGCGCGATCGCGCCCAGCCATGCGCCGAACGCGGTGGCCTCGCGCAACCCCGTTACCTGCTCCATCGCTCGCAGGAACACGTCCTGCATAAGGTCTTCCGCGTCGTTGTAGTCAACGTGCGCCAGCAGAATGCCGTGCACCATGCGTCCATACGAGCTGTAAAGCGCGCCAAAGGCCGCGCGGTCACCCGACTGCGCGGCCCGTACGAGCGCGGTCTCTTCTGCGCGCGACTCGATTGTGAGGAGCACGGTCTGTCTAATCGAGAGTAGCCTGTTTCAGGACCGCATCCGCCTCCCCGGCCGTGGGCGCATGAGAGAACTGTTTTGCCGCCGCGCGGCTGAACTGCTCGTTCCTGACGGGCACGACGATGCCGGTCGAATAATCCCCGTAGTCCGGATTCGTCGCGACGATCTTCACGGCCCACGTCCCTTCATGCGGCCATTGTTGCGAGACTGCGTACGCTCCGGGCTCGGCGAGACTCGTCACCCGCAGCGGAATCGTCTGGCGTTTTCCGGCGATAACGCCCTCCGCCGTGGCGGTAACGATCGTCTTTTCGGGCGATTTGCACGCGCCCGTGCGAGCCACGAAAACCGCATTTTGCCGCAGAGCCTCCGGATTGTTCGTCGCGGCTCCAACGTCCAGCATCAGCGCGCCCGCAAAGGCCGGCGCGGCCATCAGCGACGCCGTCAGAAGAACGGCGAATCGTTTCAGCATGGAATCACTCCTTCCGCGGATAAGACGGAACGAGCAAGGGGACTGTTAACAGGAAGGAGGAATGTGGGGACAGAACTTCGCCCTGCGGCCGGCCTTTCGGCCGGAGCAGGGCATCAATGAAGCAATCTATTGAACGAACTCGACCTGCACGCGGTGAGGAATCAGGCCGACTTCGTGTCCTTTATCCAGCAGCAACTGCACGGCTTTCGGGATGACCTCGCCGGCGTCGAGCGTATAGTGATTCACATACATGCCGACAAATTTTTCGGCCAGCCTCGGCTCCATGTCGCGCGCGAACTGCAGCGCGTATTCAAGCGCTTCGGCGTGATGGTCCAGCGCATACTGAATGCTCTCGCGCATCATGCGGCAGCACTCGCTTTTGACATCGTCCGCCAGCGATCGGAGCAGAACGTTCCCTCCGAGCGGCAGCGGAAGCCCGTATTTATCCTTCCACCACTTGCCCATGTCGAGCGCGCGATGGAATCCGACCTTGTTGTACGTCAACTGCGCCTCGTGGATAATGAGGCCGGCGTCGGCTCCTCCTGCCTGCACGGTCTCCAGAATCTTGTCGAACGGAACGACAACGGGCGTGAAGTCGGGCTCGAAGATTTTCAGCGAGAGATAAGCAGTCGTGAGGGTTCCCGGGATTGCGATTTTCTTGCCTTTGATCTCCTCGGGCTCCATCGGGTGAGTGGCCACGATCATCGGGCCGTAACCGTCGCCGATGCTGGATCCGCTCGCCATCAGCACGTACTTGTCGGCTACGTAAGGATAGGCGTGATAGGAAATGGCGCTCAGGTCGTAGACGCCCTCCATCGCCTTCCGGTTCAGCGTTTCGATATCGGACAGAACGTGCCGAAAACTCACCAGCGAGGAACGGACTTTTTTTGTCGCGAGCCCATAAAACATGAAAGCGTCATCGGAGTCCGGGCTGTGGGCGCTCACGATTTCGAATGGGGTTGAATCCGGCATACAAGTAGAGGTGGAATCGATCAGTATCTCATGTCGTACTGACCTCAGCCGGAAAAACAAATACAAAATAGCGGGGAACGAGGAACAAATTGAGGAGGGCGGCCCCTCCCCGGGTCATGAACTGGAGGCTATCGAATCAATCGATACTTTTTGCGCCAGAGCGCATGCGCAACACCAAAGATGCCGCGCAACTCTCGATCGTCGATCGCTTCCGTACTGCCTGCTCACGCAGTCCCGGTTATCGGCCGCCCTCTTTGTGGTCCGGTTCTATAGTCACCTCCTGCCGCTAAACAACCGCGGCTATTGCTGACATCAGGAGCCTCGCTTCAACTGCTTACCGGTGGCTCCTGACCACATGTTCCCTCCGTGTCACTCTTCTGTCAACCCGTTTTAATGTTCCTGTTTTTATGCGTGCGGGGACTGCGACACTGCTACTACACTGGAGAAGCGATGAAACGCCGTGACCTGCTTGCTCTCGCTCCCGCCGTGCTGGCGACGGGCTGCTCAACGCCCTCGCCGAAGGCTCCGCCGAAACCCGCTGAGCCCGTGACCGGACTGCATGCTCTTTATCAGATGTACCAGCGGGCGCGAACCTGGGCGCAGGATCTGAAGGTCATCCGATGTCAGAGCATCAATCTCACGCAGGTCAAAGCGGTACCCGATAAAGCGCCCGCGTGGCAGGGCGTATTCGCTTCGGATGCGCTGGGGCAAAAGCGCGCGTACACATTTTCTGTAATCGATGCGAGCATCACCATGCGCTCCGGAATCTTCCCGGATGCGCCCGGTCCCTGGTCGAATGACAACCGGGCTTTTCTTCTCGCGGCGGCGAAGATCGACACCGACGAGGCATGGAAGACAGCCATGAAACACGGCGAAGAATACAGCAAAAAGAACCCCGACATGCCGATCACGTGGACTCTGGAAATGGGCCGCAATATCAATGACCCGGTCTGGCGGGCCATCTGGGGCGATAGTCCGACGAGCAGCGCCTTTTCCGTGCTGATCGACGCGAGCACGGGCCTCTATCTCGCCACTCTGCATTAACGCGCGGGGCTGGGGCTTTTGCCCGGCGCAAACCATCTCTCACGCTGCAACCTCTTCGGTCCACGCCTGCCGCGCCCGCTTCCTTCTGCCCGTCCACCCGCGCCGCTCGATCACGCCCGAAAGCTTTCTTCGCGCGTTCACGATATAAGCCTTCGCCCCGCTGGGATTATGCAGTTCCAGATCGCGCGTGATGATCGCGAGGGGAATCTCATGTCCATAGTGGAGCGCCATGACGCGGATCTCCATCGGCTCGAGCGTTCGCTCCATCAATCGCAGCATGCGGTCGCAAAGCTCGCGCGTCTCGGCAGCGCGGTCCGGCTCAATCGCCGTCAGATCCCGCAGTCTCGAATGAACCGCCGGATCGTACTGCACCGTGTCGTTGCCCTGCTTCTTGATGGCGCTCAGGCAATGGTTCCGCGTGATCGCATAAAGCCACGTCGAAAGCCGTGAGTCTCCGCGGAACGAACTGCGATGGCGATAAGCCTTCAGAAAGACTTCCTGCGCCAGATCGTGAGCCGCGTCGCGGTTCTTCGCGATCCGATAGCACCAGCAGACGACGCGTGCGTGATAACGCGCGAAGACCTCCTGAAAGATCGGATCGGCGCTTTCGTGGTCTGCCGCGGCGCACAACTGGCTCATCAGAGCTTCGTCCGTCAGACTCTCCGGTGTCCATTTCATGCCCCGATCATAGGGACGGCAGCCGGGCGACGTATTCCCGGAGTTGTAAATAGGTTGTAAATTCAGGGCTCGAACCGGTAGCCGACCCGGTGAATGGTGAGAAAATGACGCGGCGCGTCCGGATCGTCTTCCAGTTTCTTCCGAAGCCGCAGGACGTGCACATCGACAGTTCGCGTATTCGGCGTCGCAAGGTAACTCCACACGGAATCGAGAATCGTGTCCCGTGTCAGGTCGCGGCCGGGGTTCAGCAGGAACAAGGCCAGTAAAGAGTACTCCGGCCCGGTCAGCTCCACGCGTCTGCCGTGGCGCGTCACCGCGTTCCGATCGAGGTTGACCTCCACGTCGGAGAAGGTTAGTACGTAATCGGCGTCGTTGTCCACGCGGACCGGGGCGGCGGCATCCATCACAATCGAAATTAGCCCGAACGCATGCGGGCGGAAACCCTCGATCCGCCCTTTTTACAACT
>DASZUZ010000314.1:0-1837 GCA_035547415.1 Bryobacteraceae bacterium
GAATACGGCCGGAAACGTCGCGGGCATTCCCGATTCGCAGTTCTCTTCTCCCGCCGAACTGGGGACCGTGCTGGCGAAGAGCGCGCAATGCCAGGAATGCGTGGTCAAACAGTATTTCCGTTACACGGCCGGTCGGCTGGAGACGCCGGCGGATCGCCCGTTGATTCGCAAAGTACTCGAGGATTTCCGCAACTCGCAGTTTCGATTCAAAGAACTGATTGTTTCGTCAACGGTACAGAGAGAATTTCCAGGTCAGGAAGGAACCGCTCATGTCGCAGGTAATTACAAACCGCGTTAGAACTTCACGCCGGGCGCTGCTCAAAGGAATGACCGCCGCGGGAGCGCGGATCGCCGTGGGACTGCCGCCGCTCGTTTCGATGTTCAATTCCACCGGCACGGCATACGCGGCGACGGACGAGAGCGCCGCGAAACCGATTGAAACGCGGTTCGTGCTGTGGTTCAACGGCAACGGCATTCCCGAACGGTACTGGATTCCCACCGAAGAAGGCACGGACTACGAGATCACGCCCTGCCTGGCTCCCCTGGCGGCGTGGCGCAAGGACGTTCACGTGCTGAGCGGGGTCGATAACGCGGCATCGAGCGGCAAGGGCAACGGTCACACCAATTCGATGAGCGGTCTGATGACCGGCACGGATTTCACCGGGCGCGGGCCGAGCGGTCCATCGATCGACCAGATTATCGCGGCGAAGATTGGCGGCGATTCGCGGTTCCGGTCACTGCAGATCGGGGTTGCGCAGGAATCGTTTGGCGAAAGCATGCAGCGCAATATGAGCTGGGCCGGATACGAGCGCGCACTGCCGCCGGAGATGATTCCGCACCGGCTGTTCGATCGCCTGTTCGGGGCGCAGGAAGAAGGCTGGGTGAATCGCAAGCGCAGCATCCTCGATACGGTGATGGAAGACGCCGCGGTGCTGAAGAAGAAGATGCCGGGAGAAGATCAGGCTCGTGTTGAGGAACATCTGGCCGGCATCCGCGATCTGGAGCGTTCGATCGCCGGGCTTCCGCCGGAGTACCGTCATGTGGATCCGCCGGACTTCGATGGAGATATGAAGGACTGGCCGCGTATTGCGAAGCTCCAGAGCGATCTTCTGGTGCAGGCGCTCTCGACGCGGCAGACGCGCGTTGCGTCCTACATGTTGACGAAGTGCCAGAGCATTACGCGTTTCCCGTGGCTTGGATACACGTCGGCCCGGCATCACGATTACACGCACGCGGAAGACAAGACGTCGGGCACGGATGGAGCGGACGGTCATCACGTGCTGCGCGATATCTGCCGGTGGCACGTGGAGGAGTTTGCCTATCTGGTGGCGAAGCTGGAGTCCGTGCCGGAAGGCGATGGAACGTTGTTCGATCACACGGCCCTGCTGTTCGTTCACGAGCACGCCGAGGCCAATCCGCATAAGAACAGCGGTCTTGCGATGATCGTGGCAGGGGGCAGTCCGAAGCTGGCGAAAGGCGCGCATACCCGCATCACCGGCACGGTTGGCGATGTGTACATGACGGTGGCTAACGAGGTGGTGGGCGCCGGGATCGGAAAGTTCCCGACCGCGACGAAGCGGATTGGCGCGGTGCTGACGTAGAGCGGCATCCACGGAGGTCCGCTGGCGGTCGAACCAGGTCACGCTGTCAGCCTTGGTCAGGTGGGGAGATTAGCGCCCAAAAACTCCGGGGGTCCGGGAGGCGCGGTTGATAAGCTTCGGTCGGCGTGCTTTCACCCATTCTTCAGGTTCATCGCGGATTATTGTTCGCATGACTCCGACGCAGCTTATGAAAGCTTCCGTCGCTTTCATTGTTATCGCGTTGACCTGCCATCCGG
>DASZUZ010000315.1:0-2576 GCA_035547415.1 Bryobacteraceae bacterium
AGATTGGCGTGGTCGTGTACATCGGGGTTTCCCATGCCGCTGCCATACAGATAGAGCGAGTGGTCGAGCAGCGTCCCGTCGCCTTCGGGCGTCGATTTCAGCTTGTCCAGAAAGTAAGCGAACAACGATGCGTGATAACCGTTGATCTTCGCCAGTTTGGCCAGCTTCTCCGGATCGTTCGCATGATGCGATGTCGGATGGTGAGGATCGGGCACGCCGGCTTCGGGATACGTCCGCGTGCTGGTTTCACGAGCCAGCTGGAACGTGATCACGCGTGTAATATCGGCCTGCAGCGCGAGCACCTGCAGATCGAACATCAGCTTCGCGTGGTCGGCATACGCGGCCGGAACGCCGATCGGCCGCTCCAGATCCGGCAGATGAGACTCCGCCGTCTGCGCCTCGGCTTTCTGGATGCGGCGTTCCACTTCGCGCACGCTGTCCAGATAGTTACTGACTTTCCTCCGGTCGCCAGGTCCGAGCTTGTTCTGCAGCCGCGCGTAATCCTGTGTGACCCAGTCGAGAATACTCGCGTTCTTCTTCAGTTCCGCAAGCTGGTCCGCGGCGGAGCCGCCATCGCCGAACAGCCGTTCAAACACAACTCTCGGATGCGCTTCGGCGGGGAGCGGCGTGGTCGGCGAGGACCACGAAAGATTGTTCTGATAGGCGCACGCGAACCCGTTATCGCAATTGCCGACCGTCGTGAGAAGATCCATGGCCAGCTCGAGCGAGGGCAGGCGCATGTCCTTCCCGATCTGCTGCGCCGCGATCTGATCGACCGTCGTCCCCGATTCGTAATCCGACCCCTCGGTCAGCTTCGCCTTCGCCGCGCTCAGAAACGCGGAGTTCGCCGTGGCGTGATTACCGGGCGAGTAAGCATTCTTGTTCTCGAGGTTGCCGATCACCGTGATCCGATCGAGAAACGGCGTCAGCGATCGCAGAATCGGCGAAAGCTCCGTGATCGTGCCGGTTCCTTGGGGGGACCACTCGGCCAGATTCGCCCCCATCGGGATGTACACAAATCCAAGACGCCGCACCGGAGCCGCGGGCGTCGCGGCGAGCGCCGTCATGGCGGGAACCATGGCATCGAGCAGCGGCAGCCCGAGGACCGTGCCCGCGCCGCGGAGGAATAACCGGCGGGGCAGAGCTTTCTTCGTGACGATCATTGTGATCTCCTCATTTGAAACGGAGCGCTGTTGACGATTCCGAGCACCAGTGACGAGAAGCGGTAGTCGTTCGCTCGCGCTTCGCGTACGATCTCGCGCACGGCGGGGGCATCGGAATCCTCCACCCCGCGCCCCAGCGCGTAGGTGAGGAGTTTTTCGGTTGTCGTGGTGACGAACAGTTCGGGGCGGCTGAGAAGCGCTTTCCGCAGACCGGCGGCGCCTTCGAAATTGCTGCCGTCCGGCAGCCCGCCGGCGGCGTCTACCGGAACGCCGCCTTCCGCGGTCCGCCATCGGCCAACCGCGTCGTAATTCTCGAGCGCGAAACCCACCGGGTCCATCAGTTTATGACAACCCGCGCATGCCGGATTTTTGCGGTGTTCGGCCATCCGCTCGCGCATCGTCAGCAGTTTCCCGGCCGCGGCGCCTTCCTTCAGCGGAGGCACGTTCGGCGGAGGCGGCGGAGGCGGCGATCCGAGGATATTCGCCAGGACCCATTTCCCGCGAATCACCGGCGACGTCCGCGTGGCGTACGAAGTCACCGTCAGAATGCTGCCCTGGCTGAGCAAACCGCCGCGCACGCTGCCCTCGCCAAAGGTGACGCGCTGGAACCGGCTGCCGTAGATATTCGGAATCCCGTAGTGCTTCGCCAGCCGCTCGTTCACGAACGTGTAGTTCGCCCGGATCAGGTCGAGCACGTTGCGGTCTTCGCGCATGATGCTCTCGAAGAACATCTCCGTTTCGCGCCGGAACGCCTCCCGCAGATTATCGTCGAAGTCCGGAAACAGGCGGGCGTCCGGACTCACGGAAGCGAGATTGCGCAGATAAAGCCATTGCTCGGCGAAGTTGTTCACCATCGCCTCGGAGCGGGGATCGGCCAGCATGCGCCGCACCTGTTTTTCGAGTACGCCGGGCTGCTTCAACGCCCCGTGGATCGCGGTATCCAGCAGTTCGTCGTCCGGAATGCTGCTCCACAGAAAGAAGGAAAGGCGCGACGCCAGTTCGATGTCGCTCAGCCGGTATGCCGAGTTCGGCGCTGTCCCGGCCGGGTCCTGTTCGATCCGGAACAGGAACTGCGGACTCACCAGCAAAGCGCGCAGCGCCGTTTCGATGCCGTTTTCAAACCCCGCTTCCGCAAGCCCCTCCCGGTAAAACCGAAGCGGAACCTGCAGTTCGGAACTGCTGACCGGCCTTCTCCACGCGCGGCGCGCCAGATTCGAAAGAATTCGTTTCGCGCAGGCATCCTGCTCGGCGGCTTTCGCCGGATGGCACACGAAAATACGCTCGCGGCTGGCCGTATCCCCAGGCCCCTTCGCGTCGAACGGGCCCGTAATCGAAATGGAGTAAAGCGCCGGCTGAATCCGGGGATGCCGGTCCATATTAAAGTGCGCCTGATAAGGCTGGCGCTCCGTCTCG
>DASZUZ010000316.1:0-3472 GCA_035547415.1 Bryobacteraceae bacterium
GTCTCCTGCTGCATCTTTTCTTCTTCGCCGCCAATGAACGGGATCACGTTGCCCAGGATGTCCATGGAGGGAACGCCCGGATAACCGGCGCCCGACACGGCCTGCAGGGTTGTCGCGACGACGCGCGTGATGCCGAACTGCTTCAGCGGCGCAAGCCCCATCGTGAGGACGATGGTCGAGCAGTTCGGGTTGGTGACGATCTGCCCTTTCCACCCGCGCAGGCGCTGCTGGCCCGAAATGAGCTTCAGGTGATCCGGATTGATTTCCGGCACGAGCAGCGGAACGTCGCGGTCCATGCGGTGATTTCGCGAGTTCGAAACCACTACGTGCCCGGCGCCGGCGAAAGCCTGCTCGATTTCCGTCGCCACGGATGCGTCCATCGCGGAGAACACGAGTTGCGGCGCATTCCCTGGCTTCGCTTCCTCGACCGTCAGATTCGCGACGGACTGCGGCGCGGTTCCGCCGAGATGCCATTTGGCGGCTTCCGCGTAACGCTTGCCCGCCGAACGTTCGCTCGCGCCGAGCCACGAGAGTTCAAACAACGGATGACCGTCGAGAAACTTAATAAAATGCTGGCCCACCATTCCGGTGGCGCCGAGGATACCGACTTGAATTCTGCTCATTGTGCCTGTAACTGCCTGACCATCTTTTGATAGATTTCAACTGCTTCGAGTAACTGCTTCTTCGGCACGCGCTCATCGAGCGTGTGCGCAACGTGAATTGTTCCGGGCCCCATCAACAGAGGCTGTCCCCACTTGCCGCTGAACGCCGGAATATCGGTCGTGTAAGCAACCACGGTGGTGGGAATTCCTTCCACCGCCGTAAGCCGCAGCGCCGGAATTTCCAGGACGAAATTCAATTCCGCTTTGCCCGCGACAGCCTCTTCGAGCGCCGCGCGCGTGGACGCGGAGTCGCCTACGAGACGGATGAAAATTTCCGCGCGCGCTTCGTCCGGAATCACGTTGGGCGCGCGTCCGCCATGAATCGTGCCGATGTTGAGCGTGCTCGGTCCGAGTACGTCATCCACCGGCAACGGCAGGTTGCGGATTGCCGCCAGCGCGTCAAGTAACTTCTCGATCGCCGACTCGCCTAACTCGGGGTAAGCCGAGTGCGCCATTTTTCCACGCGCGACGACCTCGTAACGAAGGGCGCCTTTGGAGCCGAGCGCGAGCTGATTTTCGGTGGGCTCGCCATTGATGATGTAACGCGACCCGCGCGGATCCGCCGCCGCATGATACGCGCCGGCGCTGTTGCGCTCCTCTCCGACCACAAACAACAGGCCGAAGTTGCGCGTTCCGGCCTCGAGCAACCGCTCGGCGGCGATCAACATGGACGCGATGATGCCCTTGGTATCGCAGGCGCCGCGACCCCAGATGAACTCGTCGTCTTCCCGCGACGGGATGAACGGCGGCACGGTATCCATGTGGGTGGAGAGCGTCACCACGGGATTTCCGAAACACGCGAAAACATTCGAGCGGCCGGGCTCAACCAGCATCTTCTCGACACAGCCGTCGTACGTTGCGCAGAGGCGTGAAAGGTAATCGTAGAGATATTGCCCGACTCGTTCTTCTTCCGGAGTCACCGAAGGAATGTCTATTAACTCTCGCGTCAGTTCAAAGACGTGCATAAGTCAGCCCGGTCCGGGAGAGTGCGCGAGGAAAGTGAGGGACGAAAAGGCGTGTTCACTATCCGGATAGCGCTCCATCCGATTCCCGATTGAACCGGATGACAGTGGCCGGGATTTGACCCGAACCCCCAACCGGACAGGCTGCGATCCACCCTGCCGATTTCGGCGGAAGGCCCCTCGTCAGCGCGCCCCGTGATGCCGGGGACCGCGCGCGCCGCTCATGGCCGCCGCACCTCTACCAGAAACGAACAGGATAGCACGCGACACTTCAATGTCGATCGGGTTGGAGACAGGTTGCCTGCTTCTTTCCGCCGTGAGTCCACATACCGTTTGTCAGCTTTCCCGTCTGCCGCGTTTCCGGGTAACTGGTAGAACAGACTTCGAGGAGACCTTCATGAGCGCAGGGTTCGCGATCGGAAGACTGATTTACGGCGGCTTCTTCCTGTACAGCGGCATCAATCATTTTCTGAAGCGGCAGGCGCTGGCTCAGTACTCCGCCGCGAAACAAGTCCCCTCGCCGGAGGCGGCAGTGGTGGGTTCAGGCGCCGCTCTCGTATTCGGCGGGGCCAATCTCATGCTCGGACTGAATCCGCGGCTGGGAGCGGCGGCGATCGCGGGATTTCTGGCCACCGCGACCCCGATGATGCACGATTTCTGGAACGCCACGGATCCGAATCAAAGACAGAACGAAATGATTCACTTCAGTAAGAACGTTGCCTTGCTGGGCGCTGCCGCCGCATTTCTGTCGCTCGATCGCGATCGCCGGACTTAGTCGCGAGCAAGACGCTGGCCGGACATCCGGCGGCGGCGCAAAGACTCCCCTCCCAGAACGAGTAGGGGTGCGATCAGAAGAAAGATGGAACGCGGTTCCGGAGTGTCGGCCAGGGTGGACACCTGCATACTCCCGCTGCGCATATAGAAATCGTAACGACCCAGAACCTGCGAGTTGAGGCTGTTCCGGACCAGGCTCGTGGCGGCAGGACCGCTGTCCAGCAGCGCTCCGTCCGCCGTGGATCCCGGGAGTTGCATGGACAGATTGTTGAGGCCGCTTTGTCCATTGGAGAAACCGACCACGGCCGAAGTTCCACCAAGACCATCCACCCCACCGCTGGCGCTGCCGGACTCCCACTGAATCTGGTCGTAGTTGAATTCAATGTCGAAATTTCCCGCACCCGTATCGGAGCGGTCGATCAGAATCAACTGGAAAGCATTCAGCTTATCGCTGGCGGCGTTGTAATAGCCGACGCCGGGCCAGTTCACGATGAAGGCTTCGCGACCGTCGACGAGACCGTTCCCGTAGTTCACCACGGAACTATTGCTGCCCCAGGTATCTACATCCGCGAAAAAAGGAGCGATGATTGCCTGGCCAACGCCGGAGGCAAAAGCATTGGGCGTAAATTGATGGAGAGCGCTCGAGAAGGTGACGTTTCCGTTGTTGTTTATGTAGAGCTGGGTGTAAGCAACGCCATAGAAATCAATGCCCGAAGCGCCGTTTATACCGAGACTGATCGCGCGAGTTGAGCCATCATCCGTTCGGCCCAGCACGCCGGAGTTGGAAGTAACTACGTTCAACCGGATCGCGGAAGCGCCAAGTGGCGCAGCGCCTGCGACGGCAAGCAGCACTACCGCAAGCGAGGAGCCGGACTTCTTCATGTATCTGGATTATCGTAGCAGGAAATCACTACCTTCGAGAGGTACCGAGTACCAGGAGCGAAGTTACACCAGAGACCGTCAAAAATAGTACTACCCATTCATCTCTGATATCCCCGTCACGGCGGCTTATCTTCAAGCCGGTATGGAAGATCGCCTGACTTTCGCGTTCGACATGGATACGCCAGCTCACTT
>DASZUZ010000317.1:0-4991 GCA_035547415.1 Bryobacteraceae bacterium
AAGAAATCGCTGCCCACGAATTTGATCAGACCCAGCGATGCGCACACGAAGATCAGGAAGCCGGCCAGCACCGCCTTGCGATGATCCAGCGCCCAGTCGAGCAGCGATGTATAAAAGGCGCGCAGTTTCTCGAACTGCTGATTGAAGAGGTAGTGGACGCGCCAGATGACGCCCTTGCCGCCGGCCGAATGCCCGTGCTGCCCGAGCACATAGAGCCGCATCTCCGGTCGCAACATGTAATGCACCATGTTGGGGATCAGAGTGCGCGAAAGCAGATAGGACGCGAGCATCGCGAAAACCACAGCCATCGCGAGCGGCGTGAACAGGTAGCGCGCCGCGCCCATCAGCATCAGTACCGGCACGAAGACCACGCAGATGCACAGCGTGGAGACGAACGCCGGCGCCGCGATCTGCTGCGCGCCGTCCAGCACTGCGCGCACCAGCGGCTTGCGCATGGCCATGTTCCGGTGCGTGTTCTCGATCTCGACGGTGGCGTCATCCACCAGAATTCCAACCGCCAGCGCGAGGCCGCCCAGCGTCATCACATTGATCGTCTGCCCCATCAGGCTCAGCACGACCAGTGACGTCAGGATCGAGAGCGGGATGGATATGCAGACAATCACCGTGCTCCGCCAGCTCCCGAGGAACAGCAGGATCATCAGGCCGGTCAGACAGGCGGCGATCACCGCCTCGCGGAGCACGCCGAAGATCGATGCCTTGACGAAGATCGACTGATCCAGCAACTGCCGCACATCGAGTTCCGGCGGCAATCCGCTGAGAATCTTCGGCAGAGCCTTCTTCACGGAGTTGACGATGTCGATGGTCGAGGCGCGTCCGTTGCGCAGCACGGTCATCAGCGCCCCGCGGCTGCCGTTCACCCGCACCAGCCCCGTCTGAATCGAAGCGCCGTCGCGCACCTGGCCGATGTCGCGAATCCGGATCGTCGCTCCATTCACCACGCGTACCGGAAGGTCATTCAGTTCCGTCAGAAGCCGCGGACTGCTGTTGAGCTTGATGAAATAATCGCGATCGCCGAACTTGGCGTTTCCCGCGGGCAGAATCAGGTTCTGAAGGTTCAGTGACGTCGAAACATCCGTCGCCGAAACCCCTTTCGCGTACATCGAGTCCGGGTCCAGGTCCACCATGACCTGGCGGAACTTGCCGCCGTAGGGCAGCGGTACCGACGCGCCCTGTATCGTCGCGAGCGGCGTTCGGATGAAGTTCTGCCCGTAATCGAAGACCTCCTGCTCGCTCATCGTCTTGCTGCTGAGTCCGATCTGCAGCACCGGAACGCTCGACGCGTCGTACTTGAGAATGTTGGGCGGGAACATGCCTGGCGGCATGGCGCGAACGATGGACTGCCCGATCGCGGTCACCTGCGCCTGCGCCAGTTCGATCCGCGCTCCCGGCTGAAAATAAATGCGAACCACGCATACGCCGGTATACGACTGCGACTCGATGTGCTCGATGTCGTTGACGGTCGTGGTGATGGAACGTTCGAACACGGTGACCACCCGGTTGGCCATCTCTTCGGGCGATAATCCGCTGTAATTGAATAGAACGCTGAGGACGGGAATGTCGATATACGGGAAGATATCGACCGGCATGGTGCTGATGGCGACGCCGCCAAGAAGCGTGATCAGCAGCGACATGATCACGAAGGTGTAGGGGCGGCGCAGGGCCAGCCGGACAATCCACATGGGGAACTTCAGCCTTTGGAAGCTTGATGAAGATTGTATCCTGCGGTTCTTGTATGCAGGAACGGGCCTTCTGCCCGTCGTAAACTCGCCCCGGCGCCTACCCCCGGACAAACGGATTCAGACGCTTCTCCCGTCCGATCGACGTCTCTTCCCCATGCCCCGGCGTGACAATCGTCTCCTCCGGCAGCACATATAACTTTCCCCGGATCGAATTCGCGATCTGCCGCGAATCGCCGCCCGGCAGATCCGTCCGCCCCACGCTCCCGCGGAACAGCGTATCCCCCGCAATCAGCTTCTTCTCCGCCGGCATAAACAAGGACAAACTCCCCGGCGTATGCCCGGGCGTGTGGATCACCTGCGCCTCAATCGACCCGGCCCGCAGCGTATCTCCCTCTTTCGCCGCCGTGTCGATGCCCGGATTTTCCGGCGCTTCCCCCAACCCGAGCCACGCGGCCTGCATTTCCAGATTCGCCGCCAGCGCCGAATCGTCCTCGTGCATATAAACTGGCGCGCCCGTCAGAGCACGCAGTTTCGTCGCCCCGCCGATGTGATCGATATGCGCGTGAGTGACGACGATCGTCTTCACCGTCAGCGCATGCCGCTGCAGAACCGCCACGATCTCCGAAATATCGTCGCCCGGATCGATTACGATCGCTTCCCGGCTGTTCTCGTCGCCCACGATCGAACAATTGCACGCCAGCATCCCCACGGGCAGAATCTCGTGGATCATTCGCGCGCTCCGGTCCGCATTGCATCCAGCTTATCGAATCCCTCATCATTGTTATTTCATGGCTGCGCTCAGTATTTTCATGCGGTTTCTCCATATCGTTTCCGCCGTCACGCTGGTCGGCGGCGCGCTTGCGTGGAGGTTCGCCGCGATTCCGGCGTCGGAAACGCTCAATTCGGAAACCCGAACGAAGGTCGGCGACGCGGTCGCCGCCGCCTGGCGCCCCTTTGTGCTCTTCGGCATCTGCGGGCTCCTGCTCTCCGGAACATATAATTTCCTCCACAAGACCGGCCTCACGCCGGCTTATCACGCAATCTTCGGAATCAAGTTTCTGCTCGCCCTGCACGTGTTCGCGGCGACTTTCATCGCCACGCGGCCCGGCAACGCCAGACGCGCCCGGCAACTGACGGGCGTAGCGGTTACGGGCGTGCTGATTGTGGTTTTATCGGCGGTATTACGATGGCTGACGATTCGATGACTCCGGGCCTCGACGCGCTCCTGTCCGGCGCTGCAATTCTCGATCTCTCCTCGCGCGGCAGAATCAGGGTGGCCGGTGAAGACCGCGCTCGCCTTCTGCACGCGATGACAACCAACCATATCCAGCAGATGAAGCCGGGCGACGGGCTCTACGCGTTCTTCCTGAATGCCCAGGGCCGCATTCAGGCCGACGCCTGGATCCTGTGCTTCGACGATCACCTTCTGCTCGATACCGAGCCCGAAACGCGCAAACCGCTCGTCGAGCATCTGGACCGGTACATCATCGCGGACGACGTCACCCTCGAGGACGAATCCGACGCGACTTTCTGCATCGGCCTCGAAGGCCCGAGGGCGCCCGAAACATCTGACCTGATCGCCCTGCCTGCCCCCGTCGTGAAGTACTCGCACGCGCGTTGGGGCGAGTTCTCCGTGGCGGCCATTTCGATGACAAGTTTTCCGGCGGTCCGCATTTACGGCCCCCTGCCTCGCAAGGAAGAACTGATCCAGCAACTCGAATCGGCAGGAGCCATCGCCGCTTCGGAACGCGATGCCGATGCCGCGCGTCTTCATAACTTCCGGCCTCGTTATGGCCGTGAGATCACGGATTCGACGTTGCCACAGGAATCGCAGCAGATGCAGGCGCTTCATTTTCAGAAAGGCTGCTATCTCGGCCAGGAAATCATCGAGCGAATCCGTTCGCGCGGTCACGTGAATAAGCAGTTGATGGGCTTCCGTCTCGACGCCGCGGTACTCCCGGAACCGGGCGCGAAGCTGTTTGCGGGCGGCAAGGAAGCCGGGGAAGTCTCTTCGGCGGCGCTGTTCCCCGAGGATGAATTTAAGGTTGTGGGCCTCGCTTACGTTCGGGTGCCTTACAACAAACCCGGCGCCATCGCCGGTATCGATGGCCGGCCGGCGGAGCTCTTCGCTCCTGCCGCTGCCTGAAGTTGTATCCTGAAGCCAGGTTTGGTTACTATGCGACGCTCATCTCACTCCGATCTTCTTGCTCTCGCACTCGTCTGTGTGTCCACCGCGTTTTTTGCCGGCGCGGCGAAAGCAGATCTGCCGCCGGGGCCCGGACACGATGAAACCGTGAAAGTCTGTGGCAAGTGCCATTCCGCCGAACAGGCCGCCTCTCTCCACCAGAGCCGCACCGGTTGGGAAGAGACAGTCTCAAAGATGGTCAACATGGGAGCCGAAGGCAGCGACGACGAATTCGAGTCGATCCTGACCTACCTCACGAAGAACTTCGGCCCGGAAAAGCCGAAATCGGTCAACGTGAACACGGGAACATCGGTTGAGCTCGAATCGACGCTCGGCCTGTCCAGAACCGAATCCGCCGCCGTCGTGCAGTACCGGACCGATAAAGGCCCCTTCAAGACGGTGGAAGATCTGAAAAACGTGCCCGGCCTCGACTACGCGAAAGTCGAAGCGAAGAAATCCATGATCAAGTTCTGAATGTGGGGCGGGGCTTCGGCCCTGCCGCCGGCCTTCTGGCCGGCGTGATCTTCCGCAAGGCGCAACCTTTTTTCCCGCCCGCCTGCCGTCCCGGACCACGGTTGCGGACTTGAGGCGTTCAGCCTGGAAAATTCCGGATGATCCTGATTGATCAGTAGATTCCGCGCAAGTCCTGACGCAGCAAGAGACGGAACTACGAGGATGGCGGAGCGTCGCTCCCGCACCCAGTCATCTCCGAACCGGCGTGCACCCGCGGAATCCGGCGCATCCCACTCCGGAAGTCTCGCTGGTTTCAGATATTCGATCGTGACGGTGCGCGGACTGGCGATTTCGATCCAGCCGTGCGTTCGCGGAACCCTGCCGATTCGGGTGTGAACCAATATCTCCAGAACGGCCCCCGGATACGTTTCCGACGCATAGATAACCCGGTTCCCCGGCGAGTTCCACCGTCCGCCATGCAGGTATGCCCCGGTTCCGTCAAAGATGGTGAAGCGCCGGGATGCTACAACCATAAGATCATCACACGGTTTTTGAGGTCTCAATTGATCCCCGCCGGAATATGGATCCGGGGCTTTGCCCCGCCGCCGGCCTTCTCCCGGCGTAAGTTTCCGCAAAGCGCATCCGGCTGAATA
>DASZUZ010000318.1:0-7295 GCA_035547415.1 Bryobacteraceae bacterium
GCGGGTGACTGTTCCATCGCTTTGCCGTTGCGGGAGCGCCCGGCATAAGTGCCAGCAGTAAGCGCCTTCGCTGTTTCGCAGGCGCAGTTCCATCTCGAACGTGGCGCCGGAGTTCAATGCGGCGGTCCATCGTTCCAGAAACGCATCGAACTGATCCGGTGCGACGACCTGGTGCCAGGGCCGAAGAACGGATTCGGAGGCGCTCAGTCCGGTATACGCATACCATCGGAGGTTGTAATACTGGCTGACCCCTTCACGATTGACTGTCCAGACGATCTCCGGGATCGATTCGGCAAGGAACCGGTAATCCTTCTCGCGGGCTTCCGCTTCCAGCCTCGCCGCCCGCTCGTCGGCGAGAAGTCTGGCGCGTTCCTTTTCCGCCCGGCGCTGCTCCGTGATATCCGTGTTGATCGCGACGGCGCCGGCTACGACGCCGTCCTTCCAGATCGGCGAGGCGGCGGAACGAACGATCGTGATCTTCCCCGTTCGAACGTTGCGCGTCTTCACCTCCTCGATAACCTGTTCTCCCGCGAGCGCGCGAACGAACGGCTGCTGTTCCTCATTCATCAACTCGTCTGAATCGGCGAACCGGGTCTCGATGTCCCTCGCGACCTCGGCTACTCTCCGATTCAGCTGTCCGCGATGTTCGAACCCGAGCATCTCGAGTCCGCGAGCATTGCAGTCGCGAACGCCTGAGAGGTCGCCGACGTACAGCCCATCCGGAATGCTTTCGAAAATGGCGTCCAGTTCCGCCGCACGCAACGTCATCTCCTCAAGGAGACGCTGCTGTTGCGTGTCATCGCGCAATACGTCAGCGAAACCGATAATCTCTCCGGCGTCCAGAATCGGCGTCAGAATGCTTTCGACGATGGCGCGCGTTCCATTTTTTCGGCGATACTCGCGTCGTGCCGCGGCGCGGCCGAAAACCCTCGCGTCGCGAATCTCCTGCTCGGGAATGCCGGCGGCGCGGTCCTCGGGAGTGAACAGAAGGGCGAAGGGCTGCCCGACAAACTCGTCCATGTCGAAACCGAGAATTCGTTCGACACCCGGGTTCCAACTGGCGATGCGCTCATCGAGCCCCACGGAAAAGATCGCGTAGTCGCTCACGCTTGCCAGCAGCAAATCGCAGGGCGGAGATTCTGACGGGAGGAGCTTTGTGCTGGTGGCGCTTTGCATGGACTTCAGGCCCTGTTGCGGACCCGAATCGTCATGCTAACAATCGTGTTAAACCATTAACCAGTTGTAATGGTGTTTCAGATCACGTTTGGGCTGACTGCTCTCCACTCGCGGTCGGAATATCCTCTACTACCTGACCTGTCATGCTATCTACAGACTGATTTCAGCCCGGGTAACCCATGCTCCCGTCCGTCTATCCTATTCTCGATACGACCGCGCTCGCTGCGCGCGGAATCACGCCCACGGCGGCCGCGGAAGCGTTTCTCGAAAGTAGCGCCCGGATCCTGCAGTTCCGCCACAAAGGCTTCTGGTCAAGAGAGGTTTTCGCAACGGCGCAACAGATCGCGAGACTTTGCAAGGAAGCGGGGGCGCTCTTCATCGTGAACGACCGCGCGGATTATGCGGCTCTCCTGGGCGCCGGACTACACGTGGGGCAGGATGACATCGCGCCGCTGGATGCTCGCCGGGTCATCGGCCCGGACGCGGTGTTGGGCTTCTCCACGCACAATGCCGGTCAGATGTGCGCCGCGGCGAACGAACCGATCAGCTACGCGGCCTTCGGGCCTGTGTTTACGACCGGATCCAAAGAACGTCCGGATCCCACGGTCGGAATCGAAGCATTGCGGGAGGCTCGCGCGCTCACCGATAAGCCTCTGGTAGCGATCGGCGGCATCACGCGCGAGAACGCTTCTCTTTGCTGGAAAGCAGGCGCGGACTCGGTCGCCGTCATCGCCGACCTTCTTCCGGTATCCTGCACAAAACGGACTCTTCGCGATCGGATGACGGAATGGCGCCAACTCAACCCGCGGTAACCACGGAAACCAGACAAGGTTTCGTCAAAGGCCTCGGCCTGATGGACGCCACGACGCTCGTCATGGGTTCCATGATCGGCTCGGGCATCTTTATTGTCAGTTCCGATGTTGCCAGGCAGGTTCGGTCTCCCGGTCTGCTCCTGGTGTGCTGGCTGCTCGGAGCGCTGCTCACCATCATCGCCGCTCTCAGCTATGGCGAACTGGCTGCGGCCATGCCTCACGCCGGAGGGCAGTACGTGTATCTCCGGGAAGCATTCGGAAGGCTCTGGGGCTTCCTCTATGGCTGGACTCTTTTCGTGGTCATCCAGACGGGAACCATTGCCGCCGTCGCTGTCGCGTTCGCGAAGTACACCGGCATCTTCATTCCTTCGATCTCCGCAAGCAATTATTTAGTCGGATCCGGCAAAATCGGCCTGACGACGCAGCAACTGCTAGCGATTGGGGTCATTGTGGTTCTCACGGCGGTCAACACGCGTGGCATCCGTACCGGCGCGATCGTGCAGAACATTTTCACTTTCGCGAAGGTGGCCTCGCTTCTGGGACTTGCCGTTCTCGGGTTTCTGCTCGGGCGCAACCCACAGGTAATAGCTGCCAACTTCGGACACCTCTGGGACAACACTGGCTGGACGTGGGGCGCAGTCGCCCTGGTCGGAACCGCGATGGTCGGGCCGTTGTTCTCGTCCGATTCGTGGAACAACGTCACTTTTGCGGCGGCGGAAGTCCGGAATCCGCGGCGCAACCTGCCCCTCTCGCTCGGGCTCGGCGTAGGCGTGGTCTCGGCGCTCTATCTCGCCTGCAATTTCGTTTATCTTTCGGTCCTGACGTTTCCGCAGATTCAGACCGCGCCGGAAGACCGGGTCGCCACGGCCGTGGTATCCGTCATGTTTGGGCCCGTCGCCACGCAACTTATGGCCGCCGCCATCATGATCTCCACATTCGGTTGTCTGAACGGCATCATCCTGTCCGGTGCACGCGTTTACTTCACGATGGCGCACGACAATCTGTTCTTCCGGCGCGCCGGCGAACTCAATCCGGGCACTCACGCTCCCGTTCCCGCTCTCGTCATGCAGTGCATCTGGGCCGTGCTTCTGACGCTCAGCGGGCAGTACAACGATCTGCTGGACTATGTTATCTTTGCAGTTCTGCTGTTCTATATCCTGACGATCGGTGGGCTGTTCCGGCTCCGCCGGACGCGTCCGGAACTGGATCGCCCTTACCGAGCCGTGGGCTATCCCGTTCTGCCGGCCCTGTACATCGTAATGGCCGGCCTCATCGAAATACTGTTGTTGTGGAACAAGCCCACGTATACCGTGCGCGGGCTCATTCTGGTTCTGCTGGGGGTTCCGGTCTATTTCCTCTGGCGGCGGAAAGAAGGATTCGGATCGTGAGCATATTTGCAACCAAGCCGCTGTCACGCATCGCGCGCGAGAGCGAGGCCGGCGAGCACCAGCTGAAGAGGACGCTCGGGCCCGTTCAACTCGTCGCGCTCGGCATCGGCGCCATTATCGGCGCGGGACTGTTCGCCATCACGCCCGCCGCGGCTCGCGACTTCGCCGGTCCGGCCGTGGTTCTTTCGTTTCTCGTGGCCGGCCTGGGTTGCGCGCTCGCCGGCATGTGCTACAGCGAATTCGCGACCATGATCCCGATCGCGGGTAGCGCGTACACCTACGCTTACGCCACCATGGGCGAGTTGCTCGCATGGATCATCGGCTGGGACCTTGTGCTCGAATACGCGGTCGGCGCGGCTACGGTATCCGTCAGCTGGTCAAAATATCTGCAGCGTCTGCTGGGGCATTTCGGAACGTCCCTGCCCACATCGATTACGGCGTCGCCGTTCGAGGGCGGATTCATCAATCTGCCCGCCATCTTCATCGTCTGCGTTGTCTCGATCATTCTGATGATCGGCATCTCCGAGTCGGCTAAGGTAAATGGCTTCATCGTTGCCCTGAAGGTCACGATCGTCGTTCTTGTCATCGCGCTCGGCTACGCCTACGTGCATCCGGCCAACTATGTGCCGTTCATTCCGGCCAATACCGGGGAGGCGGGCCACTTCGGATGGACCGGCATCATGCGGGCCGCCGGCGTCATCTTTTTCGCGTATATCGGATTCGACGCGGTTTCCACGGCCGCTCAGGAAGCGCGCCAGCCGCAGCGCGACATGCCGGTCGGCATCATCGGATCGCTCGTGGTCTGCACGCTTCTTTACGTCCTGTTCGCGCGCGTGCTGACCGGCATGATCAGCTACAAGCAGATGACGGATACCGCCGTGTACGACGCGCTCAACGCGGTCGGCTACGGATGGCTCTCGACGGGTGTTGTGGTGGGCATTCTCGCCGGATACACGTCCGTGATTCTGGTCATGCTCCTTGGTCAGAGCCGGGTGTTCTTCTCCATGTCGCGCGACGGTCTGTTGCCGAGGGTCTTCGCGGATATTCATCCGCGGTTTCGCACGCCCTGGCGCTCCAATCTCCTGTTCATGGTGTTCGTCAGCTTCTTCGCCGGTTTTCTGCCGATTTCGAAGCTCGATGAAATGACCAGCATCGGAACGCTGCTGGCATTCGTGATCGTCTGCGCGGGCGTGATGGTCATGCGCCGCACCAACCCTGATGCGCCGCGTCCGTACCGTACCCCGCTCGTTCCCGTCATTCCGATTCTCGGCATCCTTGTGTGCATCGGCATGATGGTCTTTCTCGATACGATGACCTGGGTGCGGCTGGTTGTGTGGCTCGCGATCGGGCTCGTCATTTACTTCACTTACAGCCGCCATCACAGCCGTCTGGTCACGGACCCGGAAAGCGCGCATGAGGCGGTTCGCAAATAACCTGTGTCACAAGTCATCACTTCCACCAACCTGCCGCTCGATCGCGTCGCCACCGGAAAGGTGCGCGATGTGTATCGCGTCGGCCCTGATCTGCTGATCGTTGCGACGGATCGCATATCCGCGTTCGACTGCATCCTGCCTCAGGGAATTCCGGGCAAGGGGCGCGTACTCACGCAGATGTCTCTGTTCTGGTTCGATTTCCTGAAGGACGTGGTCCCCAATCATCTGATCACGGCGGACATGAAGGACTTCCCCGAACTGGAAGGACGCTCCATGCTCGTGAAACGATGCCGCATGGAGCCCATCGAATGTGTCGCCCGCGGCTACGTTTCCGGTTCCGGATGGAAGGACTATCAACGGACCGGCGCGATCTGCGGCATTCCGCTGCCCGCGGGACTGCGCGAGAGCGATCGCCTTCCGGAACCCATCTTCACGCCCGCATCCAAAGCCGAGAGCGGTCACGACGAAAACATCTCGTTCGCGAAGGTTGTCGAAACCGTTGGACTCGAGACCGCCACGCTGCTGCGGGATCTCACGCTGCGCATTTACTCGAAGGCGGCGGCGCACGCCGAATCGCGCGGCATCATTCTGGCCGATACGAAATTTGAGTTCGGCTGGCACGATGGCCAGCTTCTGCTCGCCGACGAGGTCCTGACGCCCGATTCCTCGCGCTACTGGCCGCGCGACGACTACGAGCCGGGACGCGCGCAGAAGTCGTTTGACAAACAGTTTGTGCGCGACTACCTGGAGACACTGGACTGGAACAAGCAACCGCCCGCCCCGCCGTTGCCGGATGACGTGATTGCGAAGACGTCAGAGAAGTACCATGAAGCGTACCGGCTCATCACCGGCCGCTCGCTGTGAACTGGCTCGACATTCTCCTGATCGCCGTCCTCGCGTTTTCCACGCTGCAGAGCTTCCGGAAGGGTTTCTCGCGTGAGATCATCGGCCTTGCCGCCGCGCTCCTGGCGCTCGTCCTCGGCATGTGGTTTTACGGGCTCGCCGGCTCGTTTGTAGCGCCGTATGTGGGCTCGCCGCGGACGGCGAATCTCGCGGGGTTCCTTCTGGTGGTTCTCGCGGTTCTGTTGCTTGGCGCGATGGTGGGATGGATTGTCCGGCGCCTTCTCGGGGTGATCGGTCTTTCGTTCTTCGACAGGCTGCTGGGCGCGGCATTTGGCCTCGCCCGCGGCCTTCTGGTGACCATCGCGCTGCTCACTGCGTTCATCGCATTTGGACCGCGCGCGGAAGCAGACACAACGCCCTCCCCGGTGGTACACTCACGAATTGCGCCTTACATATTGGAGGCATCGCGGTTCTTCGTCGCGATTGCGCCAATGGATCTGAAGCAAAGCTTCCGCAAACACTACGCCCGAATCAAATCGGCCCTTGACAACAAATGAACGAAAGCTTCGACGCATTCATCGACCGCCTTGTTGACGCGGAATTCTTCATGGAACAAGCCGTGGAGTTTCTCGAAAAAGGAATGATCGAACGAGTGTTGCGGCGCACCGAGGGCAATCAGTCGGAAGCCAGTAAAATTCTGGGAATCCATCGCAACACTCTGCTGCGGAAGATGGTGGAATACGATATCGACGGCAAGCGTCCCCGCCCCAAGCCCGTCTCACGGGTTCACGCGAAGAAAAAGACCAGCCGCTCCCGCGCATCTTAACCCGTGGCTCTGCTGATCTTCGATCTCGATGGAACGCTGATCGATTCGCGGCTCGATCTCGCGCATGCCGTCAATGCGACGCGCGCCGGGATGGGCAAAGGCTCTTTGCCGCACGATCTGATCTTTTCCTATGTGGGCAATGGCGCGCCAATGCTTGTGAAGCGCGCGATGGGACCGGACGCGACGGAAGAGGAGGTCGGCGCAGCGCTCGAATTCTTCCTCGATTACTATCGCCATCACGCCGTCGATCACACGATTCTCTATCCCGGCGTCCGCGAGTCGGTCGAGCAACTTCATCAGGCTGGCATGCGGCTTGCTGTGCTGACCAACAAACCGGTACGTATCAGCAAGGCAATCCTCGAATATATGGGGATTGCGAACGTGATGTTCCAGGTCTATGGCGGGAACAGCTTCGACCATAAGAAGCCGCATCGCATCGGCATCGACACGCTGCGCGAAGAAGCCGGCGCGGCGGTGGAAGAGACGTGGATGATCGGCGACAGCTACGTCGATGTGCAGACCGCGCGGAATGCGGGCGTGTCGGCGTGTGGCGTGACCTACGGGTTTCAGCCTGAATCCTTTCGCGAGTTCCCGCCGGACGTACTTGTGGACCGGCTCGAGGACTTCGCGAGCCGCTTTCTCGCGCGATGAGTTGTATCTTCTGCGATATTGCGTCGGGTCACGTCCAGGCTGAGATTGTCTGGCGCGGCGAAGGCGCTCTCGCCTTTCTCGATCACCGGCCTCTGTTTCCCGGCCACGTGCTGCTGATTCCCGACCGCCACATCGTCACTCTGGCGGACCTTCCCGCCGATCGTAT
>DASZUZ010000319.1:0-3594 GCA_035547415.1 Bryobacteraceae bacterium
CGGGGCCCGGGCGGCGCGGATTCGGTTATTGTTCCGCTCCGGGAGCGGCTTCCACGCGCGAGGGCTCGGCCGGGGTCGCGGCGTCGGCGGGCTTCCCGGACGCGATGGACTGCGTATTGGACGGTCCGAGCCCGAGATCGATCAGGGACGCGGCCGTGATCTTCCCGGTCGGGTCGAGCTTCCGATCGGTCTGAAACTGGCGAAGGGCCGCGACCGATTCCTGGTTCCAGACGCCGGTCGGCTCGGACTTCAGATATCCCTTTTGGGCGAGGGCGGCCTGGATTTCCTTGTAACGCTCCGGTGTTGGGCTCGCCTGCCGGGATACCCTGGCTCTTGAAGCTGGTCGTCTCGACGCGGCGGATGTTCTGCGGGAAGAAGAAGCATGCGATTTGCCCGGAGCCGCCTTTTGGGAGGCGGACGAGGACGTACGCTTTGCCGGCGTAGTCCGGGAAGCCGGCCTTTTAACGTTAGCCGACTTTTGTGTGGACGTTCTCTTCGCCGCCGTGGACTGCGCAAGGCCGGCCCCGATCATCGAGCCGCTCAGCGTGAGAAAGAGAACCAGAGAAGCAGATTTCATGTCGCCAAAAAGAAGGGGGCGTTTCAACGCCCCCTTTACTGTCATTGTATCGCGCCTGAAGGCTATCGGAGTTACTGATTGCCTTCCGGTACGCGGCCCGCCGGGAAGATCGACACCCAGTCGCCAGTGCCGCGCGATCCGGGAGCCTGCCGCAGTACGTGGAACGCCACGGGATCTCCGGGTTTCAGGCTGCCCTGGATCTTGCGGATATCCTCGGTGCTGTTGACCGGCTGACGGTTGAGTTCGACGATAACGTCACCCTTGGCCAGACCGATATCATCGGCGAAGGAGCCGGGTTCGACCGACGCCACGACCACGCCACCGTTCGACTTCAGATTCATCTGTTCCCGATCCGAAGGACTGATCGGCGCCACCGAAATGCCGAACTTCATCTGGGCGCTCTCGGGAGAGTGCGGAGAGTTGGGACCGGCGCCGCCGTAGTATTCCGCGAGGACCTTCGTCCGGTCGCCAACGACGATATCCACCGTCATCGGCTTCTTATCGCGAATCAGGCCGAACTTCAGCGTGCTGCCTACCGGGCTGTCGGCAACGATATCGATGAGATCCTGTCCGGTCTTGATCGGCTTGCCGTTGATCGAAGTGACCACGTCTTCCGGCTTGACGCCTGCCTTCTCGGCCGGACCGTTGGCTTCCACCTTGTTCACGAACACGCCATGATCCGCGCCGTATACCTTCAGCAGATCCGGGTTGTCCCCGGCGTTGAAGGTGATGCCGATGGATCCGCGGGTCACGTGACCATTGCGGATGATCTGGTTATAGACCTTGACGGCCGTATTGATGGGCATGGCGAAGCCGATACCCTGATACCCGCCGCTGCGGCTCGCGATCATCGTGTTGATGCCGATGACTTCGCCGTTGATGTTGAGCAGCGGACCGCCGCTGTTGCCCGGGTTGATGGCTGCGTCGGTCTGGATGAAGTGCTGGAAGCTGCGGCCGGGGTTGTCGTTGTCGGGGATATCGCGCGACAGGGCGCTGACGATACCAGCGGTAACGGTAGCCTGGAAGCCGAACGGCGAGCCGATCGCCATGGCCCAGTCGCCAACCTGCAGCGCATCGGAGTTCCCGATTTTTGCCGCGAGCAGATTCTTCTTGTCCACATGAATGACGGCCAGATCCGTGTCCGGGTCGGTGCCGATGACCTGCGCCGGGTATTCCGTCGTGTCGTTGGTGAACTTCACTTTGATCCGGGTCGCCTTCTCGACGACGTGGTTGTTGGTCAGGATATAGCCGTTCTTATCGACAACAACGCCCGATCCGAGGGCCGCGCTGGGCGTGTCCTGCGGTTCACCGAACTGGAAGCCGCCGCCGCCACCGTTGCCGCCAAAGAAGCGCTGGAAGAACTGCTGCATGCCGTTGTCGTCATCCTGATCGTCCGGATCCTGCTGTTGCTGCGGCTGCTGCCGCCTCCGGAAGTTGGGCGACCGGCGATTCTGAGTCACTTCTTTTTTGGGAATGTACTCAGTGGAAATATTTACGACAGATGGCTCGAGCCGCTTCGCAATTTTTGCGAACTCGCTCTGCATCTGTACCGGGCTTGGTATGGAGAGCGGTGTAGCGTCCGGCGCGACCACCTGCTCCTTCGCCGCTTTCGCGCCCGTCTGCACTACGGTGCCGATCAGAACGCCAATGGCCAGCGTAAAGAGAATCAGCGAGAATGACAGGAACTTCTGTCTTCGCACTTTGTCGTAAAAACTCATTTTTGAACTAACTCCTCTGGTTGCCCGGATTATATAACGGGCGTCACGGCCTCAAGTATTTGATGTTTCTCTGGTTGCGTTCGTTTCAGCGCCGCCCCGCCTGAGCTCAACCAGAAGGACGCCGGCCAGAATCAGGCCCGCTCCCACTTTACCCCGGCCTGACATGGTTTCACCGGTCATCAGATACGAGGTGAACCATGCCACAACGGGCTCCAGAGCGAAAATCAAAGCTGCCCTGGTCGCCGACGTGTATTGCTGTGCCCAGGCCATTGTCGTAAAGGCCAGAGCAGTAGCTAACAGGCCTGTAACCAGCACGGAGGTTGCCACAGCCGCATTGAGGTGGAAGCGCAACGGTTCGGCGAACCGGAACGTCCCGATTCCCAGCAACGCTGCCGTGGCTACCTGGATAACTGCAATGGTTTCAAAGCCAATCATCGGCGAATAATGGCTTACTACTACAATGTGCAGCGCGAACGCGACCGCGCAGAGACAACTGAGCAAATCGCCGTTGCCCATCTCGAATTTCCCTGCCGGCAATGTCATTACTGCCATGCCGGACGAGGCGATCAGGACGCCGGCGACTTCGAACAGTCGCGGTCTATTTCTGTAGACGAGCGAACTCAGCAAAGGTACCATCGGGATCGACAGTCCCGTCAGAAAGGCCGATTTCGACGGCGTTGTGAATTCCAGCCCTTTCGTCTGAAAGACGTACGCCACGAAGAGCAGCGCTCCCGCGCCGATACCCGGCGCGACTGACTGCCAGCGCATCCGGTTTCTGTAGACGAGGGCGAGGGCGATCGCCGCGAGGCTGAAGCGAAGCGCCAGGAAGAGGAACGTCGAAATATCCGCGAGTGCGGACTTGACGACTACGAACGTCGCTCCCCAGATAACAGTGACGCCGATAAGAGCGAGTTCGGCGCGGCCTGCTCTCATCCCGAGGCGCTACTCCAGGCCAGCGTCGCGCAGCAACAGAGCGGCAGTGAGCAGAATGCGCTTCAGTCCGAGGTCGCGGCCATCCGGGCGATACCACTCCGCAGTGGTATGCGCGCCACCGCCCTGCCCGCCCGCGCCGATGGATACGGCGGGAATTCCGAGAGAAAGGGGGATATTGGCATCGGTTGAGGCGCAGTCGAGACGGGAGCGAATACCGAGGTGAGAGTCGACGGCGCGGAGGGACGTGTCGATCGATGCGTCTCCAGGCAGCTTCGCGGCTGGCCGGCTGCCGATTTCTTTGATCCGCGCTGTCACTTTGTTCCCCAGGGCACGGGAGTGCTCCACTTCTTCGGCGCGCGTTACGGC
>DASZUZ010000320.1:0-9146 GCA_035547415.1 Bryobacteraceae bacterium
TCGGAGTATGGCCCCGCTTTCGTCATCAGTTCTTCGTGAGAACCCGATTCGACCACACGCGATCCATCCAGAACGACGATAAAATCAGCCATCCGCACCGTGCTGAAGCGATGCGAAATCAGAATCGTGATGCGGCCATCAGCCGCGCGCTGACGCGCCGCGGCGGCGAAGCGTTCGAACAGCTTGTGCTCCGTCTCGGCGTCCAACGCCGCTGTAGGCTCATCCAGAATGAGCACGAGCGGGCGCTCTCTCATGAATCCGCGGGCCAGCGCGAGTTTCTGCCACTGTCCGAAGCTGATCTCGACACCTTCCGGCCACGTGGGCCCGAGCTGCGTTTCAAGACCGTGCCCGAGATTTGCCACCACATCGTCCGCGCCCGCGTGGAGAATGGCGGCCGTAACCGCCGGCACATCTTCATGTCGGGGCAGATCACCGATCCCGACACTGTTCAGCGCCCGGAATTCGAAGCGGAAGAAATCCTGAAACGCGCCCGCAAGCCGTGAACGCCAAGCCTCCGGCGCGATTCGCGCGAGGTCCACTCCGTCGACGAGAATGCGCCCGCTCGAAGGCTGATACAGGCGGCACAGCAACTTCACGAGCGTGGTCTTCCCCGCCCCGTTCTCGCCCACGATCGCCACGACGGAACCGGGCGCGAAATGCAGGTTCACGTTTTCCAGTACAAGCCGATCCGTGCCCGGATAGCTGAAACACACATGCTCAAAATCGATCCCCTGCCGGATCGCTTCGGGCGCCGGAGATTCGGCGCCCTGGGCAAATGATGCAGCGTAATCTTCCAGCCACGCAAGACGTCTCGATCCGTCCAGCCAGAAACCACGCAGAAATCCGATCTCACCCACGGCCGCGCCAATGTAAGCGGACAACCGCGCGCCCGCCGCGAGAACAAGAAGCACCGACCCGGGCGTGGCCTTCACCACGGACGACACAAAAACAACCGCTGCCACGTACGCCGCGCCGAAGACCGCCCAGCTTAGCGCCTGCCACAGCGCGCTGCCTCGCCGTGCGGCCGCGACGGGTCCGTACCAGAATTCCCATGCCGCCCGTCGCTGCTCGATCAGCGACGGACCAATGCGGGTGACCCGCACCTCCTTGCCGGGCGGGGCGGTCGTCGCCACATCGAAGAGATGCCGCGAGAGACGGTGGGACCACGTGCCGCGCTCGTCCGCCTTCCGCTCGACCTCCGGTCTCCACGTGGAAGTAACCACGGTCGGCACGGCAAACAACGCGAGCAATGCCAGGGCGGGGTGGACCGAAACCAGCAGCCCCAGGGTCACGATCAGTCGAAGAAGCCAGCCACACGTGGTGAAGAGAGACCAGTACATGTGATCGAGCACAAACACCTGATTGCGCAACATGGCAAGGCGGTCCACGTATTCCTGGCGTTCATGGTGCTCGATACCGGCTACGGATGCCTGCAGGCGCGCCACAAGCGCTTCCAGCGTAATGGTGATGCGCTCGCGGAATTGTCGCGAAGTGCGGTCGCTGACTACCCGAAGAAACCACGTCGCCGCGGCCGAAGCGCCCAATCCGATGGCGGCGGCGGTAACCTGTCCTCGCTTTGCCCCGAGGATGCCGTCAGCCAGGAGGCCGAGCCAGAGGGCGAGCAGCGCGTCTGGAAGCGCGGCCAGCAGCGCCAGACAGAAGGACACCGCGAGCAGCCGCGGCTCCGCCTCGCGCGCCCGCAAGAGAGCGCGCCACATGGACGGCAGGGCCGCCGGCATGGAATCGGCCTGGCTCGCCTGCCTCATGGCGAATCCAGACTCTCGAGGCTCATTCCGTCTTCCTCGAAGCGCGAAGCCTGCAGTTCAAACATGCTTTTATAGCGGCCTCCCCTCGCCACGAGTTCGTCGTGCGAACCCAGTTCGACGACTCTTCCGTGTTCGAGCACGCAAATACGATCGGCATGGCGCACAGTAGAGAAACGATGCGAGATCAGAATCGTCGTGACTCGGCGCGTGGCGGCCAGAATGCGCCCGAAGATTTCGGCTTCGCCGCGGACGTCCAGTTGCGCCGTGGGCTCGTCCAGGAGCACCAGTCCCGCGCCCTGTTTCACTGCGCAAAGCGCGCGCGCCAGCGCTATACGCTGCCACTGCCCGCCCGAGAGATCCGTCCCGTCGGGATAGCCGCGGGCCAGCACGGTATCGAGATGCGCCAGATGCGCCGCGCCGGCTTCTTCCAGCGCATCGCGGATCACTTTGTCGGGTGCGCCGCCGGGAGCGACGTTATCGCGCAGCGGCAATTCGAAGCGAATGAAATCCTGAAACACGGCGGTGATCCGCGACCGCCAGCCCTCGATTTCGAGCGACCGGATATCGACTCCGTCGACTTCGATTGACCCCTCCTGCGGATCGTAAAGGCGGCAAAGGAGCTTGGCGATCGTAGTCTTGCCGGCGCCGTTCTGGCCCACGATCGCGAGCGACGAACCCGCCGGGATCGTCAGATCGAAATCCCGCAGGACAGGCTCGGTCGCGTGGGGATAAGAGAACGTTACACTTCGAAACCGGATTGTGCCCGCCGGCATACCTGCCGCGGACTGACGGCCCTCGGTGAGTACGCCTTCTTTCTTCATTTCACCTTCGAGCCGAAGTACGGCGTTGATTGGCGCGGCCGTTCCATCGAGCGCCCAGGACAGCCCACCGAAGGCGATCGCGCTCGTACCGATAGCAGCGCCGGCAAATGTCACCAGGCGCGCCAGCGCGAGTCGTCCATCGAGCGCGTCCGCCGAGAGCGCCCAAAACACGACGATATTTGCAGCGAGCACCAGGACAATGCTCCAGATGAGCGGGCGCTCACGCAGCCGGGTAGCCCTCCAGCGCAATTCGAAGAGGTGGCGACGCTGCGACCGGAAGCGCTCGACAATCCAGTCGGACAGGCCAAACAGGCGCAACTCCCTGGCTGCGGGTGGCTCTACTGCCAGACGGTATGCGTAGTCGGCATGGCGTTGCGACTGGCGGACTTCATCCGTATTGCGATCCCGCCAGATGGCGCTTTCGCGCAGCAGCCGGTGTGTTGCGATCCAGGCGCCGGCAAGCAGGACCGCCGCCCACCAGTGGTACGCCGCGACGATCACTGCCGAAGCAATGCCGCCGACCATCTCGACCAGTCCGCCCGCGATGAAATCCATTGAAATGAACAGGGGCGGTCCCGTCCGGCCGAGATCGAAGTCGCGCGCAACCGTGAGGTCGGTCGCGAGCCGGGGATTCTCCAGATGGCCCATACCTGGCGGGCCGACGCAGGCAGCCGTCAGTTGATCGTAAAGCCAGGATGCCGTCCGGCTGCCAAGATTTGCGCCGGCGGCTTTGTGAATGGAAGGGAGAATCTGAAGCAGAATGAAGACGGACCCGAATACGGCCAGGGGCATGGTGAGGTCCGCTCTGCGCTGGACTGCGCCGACCAGCGCGCCCATCGCGACCACGAAAACGGCCGGAAGCAATCCGCGAAGAACGAGAGCTGTCCACCAGAGAATGGCGAGACTGCGGTCCGCGCGAGGCAGCACACTCGCCACCGTCCACAGATTGCTCGAGCGAATCCGCTCCGCGACCGAAATAGCCATTCGCCTTCCGCCGGATTCCGATCAGTATACGCCGTTCCGATGGAATCGGCCGCCTTCAAAACCGGTGTTGCGAGGGGAAGCCGCGAGGGTCCAGTTCACGAGGCGCCACATCACCGGTGCGGACGTACCAGTTCAGCATCCGGGCTTCGAGCGATGCCTGCTTCGAAGCATAAGACCGATCGCCGTGGATGTTGTGCAGTTCACGCGGGTCTTTTGCCAGATCGTAGAGTTCGCTCTGGCCGTCGGGCCGGAAAATCAGCTTGGCGTCCAGCGTTCGAACCATCGTGCTGCGCGTGATCGTCTCCGGGTGCTCGTTCTGCAGCTTGACTTTCGGATAGTAGATGTTCGCCGGGTTGCCGAAGTCCCGCAGCGGCTCGAAACACTGCGGCTCATACACGTTATACCCGCCCTCGCAGAACATGGCCCGCTGCGGGTCCCCGGGACGCCCGCTCAGTTGGGGCGTGAGGCTCCTGGCGAAGTGCGTGTGACGTGGAGCGATGCCCGCGAGTTCAAGGGATGTCGCCATCACGTCGAACAGTTCCACGGGCTCCTTCGAAACATGCCCCTGCGCGGTGCCCGGCACCCGCGCGATGAGCGGAACGTGCGTGAGAGTGTCATCCATCGCGCTGGGCCATTTCTCGACCAGCCCGAAATCCCCGGCCCACTCGCCATGGTCCGCGAAAGTGAAAACTGCGGTGTCGTTCCGGTGATTCGATTTCTCTACCGCTTCGAGGAGTTCTCCGAGCAGCCAGTCGCTATAGCTGACCATCCCGAGGTACACGGCCTGAATTCTGCGAAAGTCTTTGTCCGATAGTTGATCGAGCCGGCGTGTCTTCCGGATCGCTTCGTGGAAATTGGGTTTGCGCGGAAGCCCCGAAGGCCGGAGAGGCGGCAGATCCGCCGCCTTGTACATATCGTGAAAGTCTTCGGGAGCGCTGAAGGGCGGATGTGGCCAGATCAGCGGCAGATAGATGCAGAACGGCTTGTCCTGCGGGCTTCGGAGAATTTCGATGGCCCGCTGCAGATTCTCGTAATCGGATGTCTTCCGGCGGTCGGGAGTTTTGTTGTAGAGGAACGAATAGTAGAGCGGATCGTCCTGTTTCCAGGGGTTTCGATACGTGGCCCGGTCCCCTGCTCTCGAGTCCCATTCCGTAACGCTGAGCGGAAACGAATCCGGAGAAAGCAGATCGTTCTTTCCAAAGAAGTAGACGTTGTACCCGTCTTCCTTGAGATAGCGCAGCAGATTCGGCTCATCGGGATGCAACCCGTAATACAGGCTGCGATGGCCGCGTACATGAACAGGCCACCCCGTCATCAGACTGCAGCGCGACGGCGCGCAAACGGTGTTCTGGACGTGACACTGCTCGAAACGAACGCCTTCCGACGCAAGCCGGTCGAAGTTCGGCGTCTTCACCACCGGGTGGCCGTAGCACGCAAGACTCTCGGCCCGAAGTTCATCGGGCATGAAAAAGATTAGATTCGGGCGGCGCCTGGCCTCCTGCGCGGCCCCGACCTGAGGCAGCGCGGAGATGCCGGTGGCAGTTCCGAGAAAAGTGCGCCGTGTCGATGAATCGCTCATAGCTGCGTCGTCAGTGGCTCTTCGGGAGTACCTTGATGCCGCGAAATTCGATCTTATTGTCCTTCTGACACTGAAACCCGATCACTCCGGACCGGTGCGCGGAATCGTGGGTATCGAGCAACGTCTTCCCGTTCAGAACGATCACGTAGTGATCGCCGTCGGCCGTAATGTCGTAATTGTTCCACTCGTCCCCCAGGATCTTCGTCGGCGGCGCTTTGATCGTATTCACCAGGCTGCCGGTGCTGTATCCGGCCGGCTGGTAATCCCAGATCTGCAGTTCGTAGCCGGTGATATGCGGCTGCCCCTCCTTCTGCGAACGCAGGAACACGCCGCTGTTCACCTTCTCGCTGCCGCGAAACTGCAGTTTCAGGTGGTAGTCCGAGAAGGTCGCGGTCGTCGCGAGCCAGCCGGGCGATGTTCCGGGACAGACGATGCTCCCGTCCTGAACTTTCCAATCGCCGTTTGTGGTGGCGGCCGAAGTTGGTCTCGCCTCCCAGCCGTTGAGGCTCCTGCCGTCAAACAGGAGTCGCCAGCCTTCCGACTTTTCGGCGCGGGTCAGCGTGTTGGATTTGTCCTGAGCGACCGCGATTCCGGCCACAAACAGAGCCAGCGCAATAACAGGGAATTTCATCGATCTAAAAGCTACCACGGCATCTGCCGCTTCGTATATTTGCGGCCGATCTCCGCGGCTTCGGGGCTCGCCGGTCCGATCATGACGCCTTCCTTGATCATCTCGACCACGTCCGTGGGAGTCATCGTGTTCAGGAAGAACTTATGATTGGCCTTGCAGGCCGCGAGCACGCTGGAGCGCGCATCCTTCATCCGAGGATCGTCCAGCGTTTGCCGGCCCGAGCCTGTGACGCCAAGTGACATCGCCATATCGCCCGGCCCCCATTCCGCAAAAGCGATCCCCGGGATCTGAAGGTTCGCATTGGCGTTGGCGAGCGCATACTTGTCCTCCAGTTTCAGACCGAGCAGCAGTTCCCCATCGGGATTCAGTGGCCAGACATCGGCTTTCCGAACATATTCGTCCTGCGAAACACCCCAGATCTCCGCCGCGGTGGGATTGCCGTGAACGCCTCTTCGTCCTTCCTTGAGGCCGTTCACGCCCACGCCTTCTTTATGAACGGGAAAGCGGATGGCTTCCACAAAAGCACGCACGGCCCCCGGATCGTCAGCGTGAGTCAGAAGAACGCCATGGACCCCTGTCGCCAGCACCTGATTGAACATCCAGGCGTTGGCGCGGACAGTTGCCTCATCGAGTCCGTTGACGGGCACGTTGACGATGACAGTCGGCGTGCGGTGCCCGCTTTTCGTCGGGCCCCCTTTGATCAGGCCGCGCATGTATTCGGAGAGCCCCTTTACATCGAAAGGGGCGTGCTCCATGTCGTAGCTGATGTAATCGGCGTACGTCTGGGCGTCCTTCACGCCCTGCTCGAAGGTGCCCGTCGTTCCGGAGTGCGAGCCGGTGTAATAAATCGGCTGCCCCGCCGCCAGAAGTTCTATCGCCCTGTTAATCCGCTTCGGCTTCGGAGTCTGGGCCACGATCGTGGCGACTCCAAGCACTGCCAGACACGCGGCCGCGCACGGCCACAGCATTCTCTTTCCGAAGGTCTGCATCACGGTTGCCGCTCCCGAGCGGGGACATCGCGGTGCCCCCGACAGATTCAGCAAAACGTTATTACATCCACGGGGCGGATTGCAAGCAGCCTTCACCGGGCGGGTTCACCGTGCGGGCGGCCCGGCGGAGGCGGTGGAGGGGCCGGAGGCAGACGCAAGGTCACGGGCGGCGGGCCAGCGGGGGTAAGCGGCGTGGTTGCAGCCTCCGTCATAATACCCGCCCTTTTCGAATCGAGCGCTTTCATGACGTTCTGGTCCGCTTTCCTGATAAGTTCGTTGTAGTCCGGTGTCGTCTCCGAAATCATGGCATCGCTTCGGTAGAGCAGACTGAAGTAAGCCAGCGCGTCGCTCCAGCCTGGCTCCGCCTGCAGGGCAAGCTGCATCATGCGCAGCCCCTCTTCAATACGAGCCTGGTGCTTCTCGCGCAGGCTGCGGCGCGCATTCGCATCGGGCAGTTGTATCGTCGGGACAACTCCTGCCGCAAGATAAGCCTTATGTACATCGGCCCAGACGATATTCCAGTCCAGTACCGCCGCTGTGTAATACCCATCTTTGTTTTTGGGGTCCGCCGCGATGACTCTCATCATCAGGTCGTGCGCCTGTTCCCACTCGCCGGGTCCGGCGAGCGCGGCGACGCCGAACATCGCCGTTTCGTTGTTCGGATCGAGTTCCAGCGCCTCGGAATACTGGGTGCGCGCCTCGGCTCGCAGCGCATCGTTATCGGAGCCGGCGCTGGCCGCGGGACGGGCGGCAATCTCCCGCAACAAGGCTCCCGCAAGGAACAGCCGCCCATTGACATACTTCGGATCAACGCTCACGACGTTTCGGAAGTGAGCCGCCGCAGACGCGTAATCGTGCTTGTTGAAAGCTTCTACGCCATCCCTCATCTCGGGCGACGATGCGCTCTGCGCCTGCGCCGAAACAGCGAGCCCGGAGGCCACGACCATGCACACCGCCAGGGCAGCGGAACCACCGGCCAGCAACAAACGCGCTCTCCTGAGATTCGCCGCGGGCCGGTTCATCAGCCGACGAATTCGCTCTTCGAGAGCGTTGCCGTCGAGCACGCCAAGGGAGTAATCAGGTCGTGGAGCGCCGGCCATCCCGGCAGCAATAGTCACAATCGACCGTGCATACGCGTCGGCGCCAATCAACCGTTCTGTCGCCAGTTCGTCGCACGCCATCTCGCGCGAACTTTCAATCCCGCGCATAATGAAGCGCGCCACAGGATGAAAAGCGATCGGTGCGTAGGCCATCTGATACAGGAGGTTGAGAAGAAAATCGCACCGCGCAATGTGGGCCATTTCGTGCCCGATGGCTGTGATGATCACGTCCTCCGATTCCTCGTTGATGAAGCGGGACGGCAGGACAATGGCGCATCGCGCTGCGCTGATCGTAATGGGTCCCGGCACGCTGTCAGAAATGCGCACTTCCACGTCGTGCGTTTCAAGCGCCTCCCTTGCCCGCGTAAGCGCATGCTTCAGCCGTCCTTCAGGGTGAATCACCTTCGCTGATCGCAGGATCTGAGCCGTGCGTATCCAGGCTGCCACAAGCCAGGCAATACGGATCGCCAGGTATAAAAGGTAACCGGCGATGAGAAAGGCGACGGCGATCCCGGTCAATCGGATATTCCGGTGGCGTCTCATTTTTGGCGCAACTGTCGGAGCAGCAGGGGATGGTGCAGTGGGAACACTCAGTTCGGGAGGCTCGCGGAGCGGATAGGCTCCGGCTGCTTGCAGCCCCGTGGTTCGGACGCTCGTGAGCGGCGCCAGGACGCACGCTGCCAGAGCCATTACCCAGATTGCATGACGATACCTGGCGGGCCCGGCGCTGACGATGCGTGCGGCAAGCCACGCAACAGCTGTGATCAAAGGAATCTGCCATAACGAGTTGAGCAGACAAGTCAGCAGGGAGGGGCTAAGTGTTTCCATTTCTCTCCTCTTTCGACTGTTCGACAATTTTCTGGATCTCGGCGAGTTTTTCGGGCGTCAGCCGGCGGGTTTCGACAAGGCTCAGAACGAGACTGTCAGCGGAACCGCCGAAGAACCGATCGAGCATTTCGCCAACGGCCTGCCTGACCGCGCTCTGACGGCTCAAGACAGGCCGGTAGAGATAAGCTCGATCTTTCAGAACACGCTTGACCTTGCCCTTCCGGTGCAGCACGTTGAGCATGGTCTGTACGGTGGTATACGCCAGTTCGCGCGCGGACAGGCGCGATTGAACGGTCTGAACGTTCGCCGGTGTTAACGATCATCTGAAAACGTATTTTTTTGAACTTGCGCCGACGGGGCGCCATTGGCGAGGCGATTGAGTTTGAGCCGGAGGTAATCGAGGTAGTTGGGGGGCAGGGGGTGAACTTGCAGCTCGTCGACGACGGGT
>DASZUZ010000321.1:0-2158 GCA_035547415.1 Bryobacteraceae bacterium
GACATTGCTTCTTCCCAGAAAAGCGACTTCGGGCAGCCCGTCGGCTGGGAACTGCTCGGGATGATTGGCGCTTCGAATGAATTCCGCTAACAATTTTACTACACCGGAAAGAAAGGCGGGAAGACGAGGGCGTAAGACTTAGTATATCAGTTCCAGCCGGCGTAAGGGAAATCATCATGCCAGGGCTATGCCATTGACAGGACAGCGACATCAGGGCTTCGGCTCCTCCCGGCGCGGCAGCAGGTCTTTCCGGTTCGCGGCCTCGTAAACGACCGTTGCAATCACGGCGGACGCCTGCATCAGGTCCTCCGGCACGGCGTGATCGAAGGTATCCATGTTGGAGTGGTGCGTAACGGTTGAGTAGTCGAGCGGATCCTGAATGAACTGAAATCCCGGCAACCCGACGCCGTCAAAGGAGAGATGGTCGGTTCCTCCCGTGTTGCGGATACTCACCGTCGTCACACCCAGATCACGGAACGGCGTGAGCCAGGATTCGAAGATCGGGCGCATCGCGTCGTTCCCCTGCAGGTAAACGCCTCGCACTTTACCGCTGCCATTATCGAGATTGAAGTAACCAGTGAGCCGGGCATGTTCGGCGGTCAGATGCATCGTCGCCGGGTCGCCGAAGTGCTCTTTCACGTACGCGCGCGATCCCAACAGGCCCTGCTCCTCGCCGCTCCACAGCGCAATCCGCACGGTGCGGTCCAGCCGGAGATGAAGGGTCTCAAGAATTCGCATGACCTCGATCATGACCGCGCTGCCTGCCCCGTTATCCGTCGCCCCGGTCCCGGTGTGCCAGGAATCGAAGTGGGCGCCGATCATCACCACCTCATCTTTCCTGCTGCCTCCGGGTATCTCGCCGATGATATTGGCGCCGTCTACATCTTTTTCCGACACATCCACCTTGAGATTCAACCGAACCCTCGTCGGAATCTGCTTCCCGACTGCCCGGGCGATCCGATCGTATTGCTCGGCGGTGATCACGAATGTCGGCGGCGCAGCCGGATCCGACGCCTTGAAACCACCCGCCGCTTCCGCGAAGTCGAGGCCATCATGCGCCCGCGCATCTTCCATCAGCACGCCAACAGCGCCTTCCTTCGCGAAGAACGCGCCGCGCTCCGCCGCGGCCGCGTCGTACAGATCGTACAACTGCTCCATCAGCGAATTCGGCAGCCCGCCCAGGAACTTGCCAATGTCTTCCGGGTCTTCAGGCCATTTCAGATCCTCGAGCTTCTTCGCCAACGGCGCGACCGCGGGATCGGGCGCGGTGGCGAGGTCGCGCAGCTGCGCCTCCGTGAGCCGGCGGAACAGGGGCGACGTCTGCGGTTTTGGGATCTTCGGCTCGCTCAGCAGAAGGATTTTTCCCCGCAGCTTACCAGCCCATTTGCTTCGATAAGCCGCCATTTCCTCCTTCAGCTTCGCCGGGCCGTCGCGGAATGAAGCCTTCAGCGGAGCGATGATCAGGTCACCGGTAACCGGACCCTTCGTGGACGAACTCCAGGCAAGCGGCGCCGCGATGAGCTGTCCATAACGCGGCTCGATCAGTTCGACGGATGACTCTTTGATCGACCAGCTGCGGCCGAACGGACCCCAGTGTTCCAGATGCACATTCCGCAAGCCGTATTCTTTGAGCCGGTCCACCGTCCAGGACGCCGCCTGATCGAATTCGGGCGATCCCGTCAGACGCGGACCGCGGACTTCGGTCAGATTATAGAGGTGGTCCATCACCTTGGAGCGCTCGAAGGCTTCGCTTTTGATCCGGCTTACAACGCCGAGGTCAACGGTATCCTGGGCCAGGGCGGAAACGGCGGCCACAATCGCGCAGACGCAAAGTCGCATTCACCGCAAGTATAGAGCCCCGTCTTTACTCCGGGAGGGTCGCCGGCAGAGTCGATTTCTCCGGCATTTGTCCTGCCCTCACCTGTTCAATGGTGACGTGGTTGGTCTCGAGCGTGACACCGGTCGTCTGATTCAGATTGATGCGGGCGCTCTCCCAACTGACGAGAGCGGACAACTCAGACGCCTGCGAATTCACAAAATCGCGTTGCTGCTGGGTCACGTTATAGGTAGTGGATTCGCCGGCCGCGAACTTTTTCTCTTCGGCTTCGTAGAGCTTCTGCTCGAGAATCCGGTTCTGCACCGCCGCTTCGTAACGCGC
>DASZUZ010000322.1:0-3421 GCA_035547415.1 Bryobacteraceae bacterium
TTCTTTCGGATCGTCGATCGTCAGAACAAGCATGTACGGCTGTTTGGTGAACGATTCGACGACTCCCTTGAATTCGAGAGAATCGCCGACGTTGATCACCTTCTGATTAATCGCCTTGTCGAACTTCAGCGTGGCGTCGCCCGTCGCGTTGTCGACATTAACAATCAGGTCCTTCTCCTCGACGGTGACCACCTTCGCCTTGAATGTACCGATCTCCGCGGGCGGAATCTGCGAACCCTTCACCTTCTCGAAGTAAGCATCGCCGTCCGCGGCGGTCAGCGCGGCCCGGATTTCGCGCCAGAGACCGACGTCGGGATGAGCCTTCTTGAACTCTTCCTCGTTCGCATACTGTTCTTTCTGAACTTCGTCGACGCTCTTGATGTGGAAGTCCGCCGGAGGCAGCGCCGCCGACGCGACCTGTGCCTTCAACTGATCCAGCCCCTTGTCATCGCCGTGATATCCGACATAAGCCTTCTTCAGAAAGTCTTCCGCCTGCGCTTTGGCCGGACCCGCCAACGCTTCCGGTCCGGTCACCGACACCGCCCGGGCAATGTCATACAGAGCTTCCGAATACCGGGCAATGTTCTTTTGCCGGATGATGGCGCTTCCCAGCCAGTAAGAAACCTGAGCGGCGTTGGGATCGAGAGCCAGAATCTTTTTGAACTCCGCTTCGGCTTCGGGGTCATTGCGTTTCGCGTATGCCACCCAGCCAAGAACGGAATGCGACTGCAATTCAAAAGTGTGCCGGATATCGGCCCACTGCTGATCCGTCGCCTGCGCCGGCTTCACGCTCGGAGCAAAGAAGTTGTCCATATTGTCCACGATCTGCTGGGCGGCCTTCTGGCCTGCGTCCATGACAGCCGGGTCAGTCTTGCCATACGCGCTCATCGCAATCGCCAGAAGAGCCTGTGCCTTGAACAGCGTGCGTTGCGCCTTCAGCTTACTTTCGGGATACTTCTGCTCCCATTCCTTCAGCTTGTCGAGTTTTTTCTGTGGATCGGTCTCTTTGCCGATGGAGGTCGCAAGATCGTATTCACCCTGATCTTTGTAGGGCGACTCCTGTTGCGCCGCAGCCTGTGGCGCCGGATTGTTCTGCGCCCACGTCCCCACGGGGAGCACGGTCACGGCCGCAATCCCGAGAGCTACTTTCGCCAAACGATAAAACACTTTACGTTGCCTCCCGCCTCGTTATTTGTTTTCGCCAACGGGCATTCAGCCCGGGCGCTGTATTTCTCACCGGCACGTCCCCGTCTCAGACGTGCTCGCACTGCCAATCCCGGTTCTAAGAGAATATCTCAAACGCCACATCGAGCCGGGCTCCTGGTGCGGTGAAACTCAGGAAACCATCAGCAAATGCGGAGTATACCGAACCCGTGCGTGTCCAGCAATCGACGTTCCGCCCGGATAGTGGACTCCGGACCCGGTCCGCAGGTTCCCACCTGTTGACCCGCAGCCCTTCTTCGCCTTGCCTTGTTACAATCGCGCAAGCCCTTGCGTCCCATCGATCTCGCCGTCATTCTTGTTTACCTGGCCGGTGTCACCTGGTTCGGAGCCCGATTCCGCACTTCGCAGAAATCCCTGAAGGATTACTTCCTTGGAGGCCGCACTGCCCCTTGGTGGGCGATCGCGCTTTCCATCGTTTCCGCTGAAACCAGCACTCTGACCATTATCGGCACTCCGCCTCTCGCCTATGGCGGCAGCTTCGTTTTCCTGCAGGTGGTTTTCGGTTACCTGCTGGCCCGGATCGTGATCTCCACGATCTTCCTCCCGCAGTATTTCGACGGCCAGTTATTCACGGCCTACGAACTCATGCAGCGCCGGTTCGGTCCCCGCGTCCGAAAAGTGGCCGCCGGCATATTCCTTGTGACGCGCGCGCTCGCCGAGGGAGTACGCGTCTTCGCCATCTCCATCGTCGTCTCCATTATCCTGCACACCGGAGGGCTGGCCTCGATCGTAGTCATCGTCCTGCTGACTCTTTTCTACACGTTCGAAGGCGGCATGACTGCCGTGATCTGGACGGATGTCATTCAGATGATGATGTACATCCTGGGAGCGGCCATCAGCTTCGCCGTTCTGGCGAACAAGATCCCGGGCGGGCTGAACCATGCCTGGGACGTTGCTTCCGCGGCCGGGAAACTCCGCGTTTTCGATTTCCGGTGGTCGTGGACCATGCCGTACACATTCTGGGCCGGGGTCATCGGCGGCTGCTTCCTGACCACGGCCAGTCATGGCACGGATCAACTCGTCGTGCAGCGGCTGCTGAGCGCTCAAACGCAGCGGCAGAGCCGGCTGGCGCTGCTTTCGAGCTGGATCGTCATCCTCGTCCAGTTCACGCTTTTTCTCACCATCGGAACCTTGCTTTGGGTTCTTCGCTCCGGCGCGCCCGTCCAGGGATCCGCAGACCGCCTCTACCCTTCGTTTATCTGGGATGCGCTGCCTGTGGGTGTCGCCGGGCTGGCGATGGCGGCGATCCTGGCGGCTGCAATGGCCAATCTCTCGGCGGCCCTCAACTCGCTCGCTTCGGCCACGGTGGTCGATTTCTACCAGCCCCTCACGGGCGGGAAATATGACCCATCTCATTACCTGCGGGTTTCACGGTTGTCGACCGTATTCTGGGGCGTGGTCCTGGCGGCCATCGCCCTCTTCGCCAGCCAGTGGGGATCGGTTTTCGAATCCGGGCTTTCGGTCGCCTCGGTCACGCTCGGCATCCTCCTTGGAGTTTTTCTGCTGGGCGTTCTGACGAAGCGGCCGGGGGAGGGCGCGGCCATCGTCGGCGTCATTGCCGGCGGAATCGTGATGCTGATCGTCAAGTTCGCCACTCATATTCCGTTCACGTGGTGGGTTCTGATCGGAAGTTCAGCCACCTTCGGCGTGGGATACGCCGCATCTTTTGTGCTCTCCGAAAGGAATCGACAGGCATGACGGAATTACGGCGGGACCTCGGCCTGGCGGCCGCTCTCGCGATCGTGATCGGAACCGTAATCGGCAGCGGCATCTTCCGGGTACCGCAGGCGATGATCAACAGCGTCGGCACAGTCCCGATGGTCTTTCTTGTCTGGATCGTGGGCGGCGCGCTTTCGCTCGCCGGCGCGCTGACGTATGCCGAACTGGCCGCGGCATTGCCCGGCGCCGGCGGGGAATACGTCTATCTGACCGAAGCCTACGGTCCGCTCTGGGGATTCCTGTATAGCTGGACGCAGATGTGGGTCGCCAAGAGCGGCTCCATCGCCACCCTCGCCACCGCCTTCTTTGAATACACCGCGTACTTCATCCCCGAATTCGAGAAAGTCTGGTTCACCGCCGGACCTTTCCCCATTAAATACGGGCAGGTATTCGCGATGGTCCTGATTCTGTCGCTCGGCCTCGTGAACTACTTCGGCGTCAAAATCGGCGGCGGGGTACAGATCGCCGTCACCGTGGT
>DASZUZ010000323.1:0-1689 GCA_035547415.1 Bryobacteraceae bacterium
GTTATACGCGATCGGCAAGGGCGTGGATCAGAATTACCCCGAAGCCGCGAAGTGGTGGCTGAAGGCCGCGGAAGGCGGCCACGTGCTGGCTGCCCAGAGCCTGTCCATGGTCTACCGGGGCGGCGCTGGTGTGAAGTCGGATCCGGCGCTCTCCGCAAAATGGGGTAAGTTCGCGCAGGAACACCGGTCCGCTAACTAGCCACGACCTTTCGGAGAGACGAACCGAATTTCCGTCTCTCCGAAGAATGCTCCGGAGAGGAATTCCAAAGCAGTTTCGGTAAGCCGGATTTTCTCGCCCGTTTTCAGCTTCCCGAGCGATTTTCCGGATCGTTTGGCAGTACGCCCCTGTTCGTTGCGCTTCCATGATTGCCTGCCTCCCGGCGATGTAGTCCTGTCCGTTCTTCGCTGTTCACGAATGTCTCACGCGATCCGAATGAAGTTCGTCTGAGCGTGCAACCGGTAACCGTGGGCTGTTGACGGCGGCCGCTCATCTGCATACAATACCCATAACATCGTTATGCCTAAAGAGGAAATGCCTTCGGGCGCGCTGCTGCTTCTCATCCTTCGCGTTCTCCGCGCGGGTCCCCTGCACGGTTACGCGATCGCACAGCGTATTCACCTGCTCTCCTCGGAAGTTCTTCGCGTCGAGGAGGGGGCGCTCTACCCGACGCTGCAAAAGATTCTGCTCAAAGGCTGGGTCCGCTCGGAGTGGGGCATCTCCGAAACAAACCGCAAGGTGCGGTTCTATCAGTTGACGCCCGCCGGCCGGAAGCAACTGGATGATCAGATGGCGGCGTATGAGCGCGTTCACCAGGCCATCGAATCGGTTCTGCGCGGCGCCTGAGGACCATCCGCATGACTGAACTGTTTCGACGTCTCCATTACTTCCTGAATCGCCGCCGCCTGGATCGTGAACTGGCCGCCGACATGGAATTTCACCGTGAAATGTCGGCCCGAGAGGGCCACTCGAATTTCGGAAATGCGCTCCTGCTGCGCGAAGAGGCTCGTGAGGCATGGGGGTGGATGTGGCTCGATCGTCTCTGTCAGGACCTTCGCTACGCTGCCCGCATGCTGCGGAAGGCGCCCGGCTTCACGATCGCCGCGGTCCTGATGCTCGCGCTCGGAATCGGCGTTAACATCGCGGTCTTCGGTTTCTTCAATCTGATGGTGTTGCGTCCGCTGAACGTTCGTGATCCCGGCACGCTGCTGCGTTTCCACCGCCGCGGTCCTTCGCAATATGCGTTCGCCGTCCCGTGGCCGGAGGCGGCGTTCTTCCGCGAGCATTCCCGCACACTGTCCTCTGTCATCGGTGTGAATACGACGAGCGTTTCCGTCGAATCCGAAGAGAAACCGCTGCCTGGCCGGTTCGTGACCGCCAATTTCTTCCGTGAACTCGGCGGCGCATCGGGTGTCGGAAGAACGCTCGACCCCAAAGTGGACGAGGCGTCGGACGCCTCTCCGGTGATCGTTCTGAGTCACAGCTTCTGGCGCCGGCATTTCGGCGGCGATCCCTCTGTACTCGGGGCGACGCTACGTATCAATGGCAAGCCGGCCACAATCGTCGGTGTGGCGGCAACTGGTTTCAGCGGCCTCGGATCGGGCCTGGAAGATCCGGCATTCTGGGCGCCGATTGCGCAGCAGCCCTATTTCGTGCACGGCAGCCAGTTACTCACGGACATCTCGGTAGAG
>DASZUZ010000324.1:0-7210 GCA_035547415.1 Bryobacteraceae bacterium
CGCCCGAGTGGCGGGCGTACTCGCGCCGGAGAGACCGGACAGGCAACTGGCTGCCGGCGAAGCCTTCGTGTGGTTCCGCGACACCGGCGAAGTCATCCCGCGCGTCATCACCGAACCGCCCCGTGAGGAACGTAACCGGCACAAAAGGAAATACGCGGAGGGGCAGATCGAAGAAGCCCGCGTCTTCTACTTCCGCGGCCCCGAAAAGAAACTGAACCTTCGGGTTCCCAACCTGATGACCTTCGTGCAGATCGCCGAAGGCGTCGACGACGACACCTGGACCTTTCACCTGAAACAAGGTGATTATTCGAAGTGGTTCCGCGCCGCGGTGAAAGACGCCGAACTTGCTGACACGATCGAAGCCGTCGAACGCGACGAAACGCTTCCGCCGGCCGAAAGCCGCAAACGGATCAGCAGCGCCATTGAAGAGAAATACACTGCGCCGGCATAAGAGGCGCTTACTTCGTCGCGGCGAGGCATCGGTCGCTGTTCAGAAACAGCTTCTTCGAGTAATCCTGCCGGAGCTTCAGATCCTTCTGGCCCGGTCTGGACACCCAGATAAACTTATCGTCATAGCGGATAGACACGGTCTTCCCGCGCTCCAGCAGATCGACCGGGTTCTTCTGCCAGGTCTGCGTCCGAACCTTGTCGTGTCCGATCAGTACCTTGTTATTGGCATCGAAGCACAGATAGAAATCGCTCACGCCAAACAGGCAATTCCGGCACATGAACTCGCCGTGATCGAGAATGGTCGCCTGAACCTGACTCTTATCGTCTGTCGCGCCGAATGAAACCGGCGCCGCAATCGCCACCGCGGCGCAGAGAAGAACCCGAAAACCGCCCCATGTCATGCCCCCCATCTTATCGTCCCCGTATAAGGCCCGGGCTTCAGCCCCGCGGCGGATCTCCTTCCGGTGTAAACGATCCGTTACCGACTACAATTGCAAGTGTCCCCCAAGCTACTGCTGGCCGTCCTGTTTCTGCTAACGCCCCTTTCATACGCCCGGAACCAGGAAGCCCGGGACATCTTCAAACAACTGATCGGGATCAACACGACCGACTCCTCCGGCGATAACACCGCCGCCGCCCGGGCGATGGCCAAACGGCTCCTCGACGCCGGTTATCCCGCCGCGGATGTACAAGTCCTTGTCCCGCCCGACCGGAAGAACAAGGGCAATCTGGTAGCGCGTCTGCGAGGTCCGGCGAACGGGACACTCAAGCCGGTCCTGGTGCTCGGCCATCTCGACGTCGTCGAAGCGCTTCGCGCCGACTGGACCACCGATCCCTTCCAACTCGTCGAAAAGGACGGCTTTTATTACGGCCGCGGCACACAGGACATGAAGGCTCAGGACGCCATGATGATGGCCACCTTCATCCGCTTCAAACGCGAGGGTTACCGGCCCTCATGCGATCTGATCCTCGCCCTCACTTCCGACGAAGAAGGAGGAACGGCCAATGGCGTGGACTGGCTTCTGAAAAACCATCGCGACCTGATCGAAGCCGAATTCGTCCTCAACGCCGATGGCGGCGGCGTCTATCTGAACAAAGGTAAACCTGTCGATGTGGAAATGGCTGCCACAGAGAAACTCTACGCCGATTTCCAGCTCACCGTCACAAACCCCGGCGGCCACAGTTCCCAACCAACACCCGATAACGCCATCTACCATCTCGCCGATGCCCTCGGCCGGCTCGAGCGATCACCCTTTCCTTTCGACCTGAATGCCATCACGAGAAGCTACTTCGAGCGCCTCGCGACCCACGAAAAGCCGCAGAACGAAGCCGACATGAAGGCAATCCTCCGCAATCCGCCTGACCAGCAGGCGATCGCGCGACTGTCCGCCGAACCGCGCTACAACTCGCTGATGCGTACCACCTGCGTCGCCACACGCCTCAACGCAGGCCACGCCAACAACGCGCTCCCGCAGACCGCCCAGGCCATCGTGAACTGCCGGATTCTCCCGGGTCATTCGCCCGAGGAAGTCCGTCTCGAATTGATCCGCAAATTCGCGGATCCGAAAGTCGTGGTTAGCTACGTCGACGGAAAAACGAACCAGGTCTCCGATCATGCGCCGGACAAACCGGGCCTGCCGCCCGCGGCGCCGCGCCCCGATGTGATGAAGGCGCTCGAAACCGCCGCGGACTCCCTCTGGCCCGGCGCTCCCATCGTCGCCAACATGGAAACAGGCGCCTCCGACAGCAAGTACACTCTCGCGGCGGGTATGCCGAGCTTCGGCATCGGCGAAATCGCCATCGAACACGACGATATCCGGGCCCATGGCAAAGATGAACGGATCAGCGTCGCTTCATTTGATCAGGGCGTCGATTTCTTCTACCGCTTCCTGAAGGCCATAACGCAGCCCGTTCGCTAAATTGGTTCCGTGGCCCAAATACTGGACGGAAACAGTGTCCGCGATCAGATTAAGGCGGAATGCCGCCCTCGGGTAGAGCGCGTAATGGCGCATTCGGGACGCCCGCCCGGACTCGCCGTCGTCCTCGTCGGGAATAACCCCGCCTCTGAGGTTTACGTCCGAAGCAAAACCAAGACCGCCGGCGAGTTGGGCATCTACAACGAAACGATCACCCCATCGGCCGATATTTCAACCGAAGAACTGACCCGGCTGATTCGCAGCCTCAACGCGCGTCCGGAGATCGATGGCATCCTGGTCCAGCTTCCCCTCCCGTCACAAATCGAGGCGCAGAAAGTCCTCCTGGAAGTCGCGCCGGAAAAGGACGTGGATGGCTTCCACCCTTGCAACGTGGGATTGCTCTCCACGGGTCGCCCGGGCCTGCGGCCATGTACGCCCGCCGGCGTAATCCAGATCCTGCATCGCTACAAGATTCCGATCGCGGGCAAGAACGCTGTGGTCGTGGGGCGCAGCGATATCGTAGGCAAACCGATGGCGATGCTCCTGCTCCAGGAGAATGCCACCGTGACGGTCTGTCATTCGCGCACTCGCGACCTGCCGGGCGTCTGCCGCACGGCGGACATTCTCGTGGCCGCCATTGGACGCGCCGCGATGCTGACAGCCGATTACATTCAAGCCGGCGCCGTGGTGATCGACGTCGGCATGAATACGGTACGGGACCACGCGGAGGCGGAAAAGATCTTCGATCCTTCGCGCCTCGCGGCATTCGATAAACGAGGAAGCCTGCTCGTGGGAGACGTACACCCGGGCGACATGGCGCGAGTCGCCTCGGCCTACACGCCCGTCCCCGGCGGAGTCGGCCCGCTGACGATCGCCATGCTCATGCAGAACACGATAGAATCAGCCGAACGCCGAATCGGCCTGCGCTGATGAATACGCTGACCGATGTGGGGCTGGTCTTCCCGCCTGTAGCCGGGCTTCGCCCCGGTGTCTCGCCCGCAATCCCCGCCCGATGCTGATCGCCGGCCTCACCGGCGGGCTCGCCACCGGAAAATCCTTCGTCGCCGCCGCACTCCATCGGCTCGGCGCATACGTCATCGAAGCCGATGCCCTCGGCCACGAAGTCCTCCAGCCCGGAACCGAAGCCTATTCCGCCACAGTCACCGCATTCGGCTCCGAAATCCTCGACGAAGACGGCCGCATCGACCGCCCTCGCCTGGCCGCCGCCGTCTTCGGCAACCCGGCCGCCCTCGAGACCCTCAACGCGATTGTCCATCCCGCCGTTCGCGAACGCGCCGCGGCGCAGTTTCAGGCCATCGCCCAGCGCGACCCGCACGCCGTCGTCATCTACGTTGCCGCCATCCTCATCGAAACCGGCGGACACCGTGACGTCGACAAACTCATCCTCGTGACGTGCTCACGCGAACAACAGATCGCCCGCGCCCTCGAACGCCCCGCCGCTACTCTGCCCGACGTTCTCGCCCGCCTTGACCGCCAGTATCCGCTCGACCGGAAACTGCCCTTCGCCGACTACGTCATCGATACCAGCGGTGCGAAGGAAGATACTCTGCGTCAAACTAAGATGGTATTCGAGGACCTGAAAAACCTGGCCATATGAGACCGCGCACGCTTCTGCTTACCCTCCTTCTGGCGGGAGGATTCTGGTTCGTCACATCCCACGGAAACTGGAATCTCCGCCGGATCATGCGCCCGCTGTCTTCGAACGGCAAGCTGTGGTCTGACCCGGTCACGGCTCATGGCGCGGGATTCGACACCGACGAGCAGAACAACATCGATATCTACAAAATGAACCGGCTCGCGACGGTGAACGTGAAAAGCCAGGTGCTTGAGCGCGATTTCTTCTACGTCTACCCCAAAACCGGTCTCGGATCGGGCTTCGTCATCAAGGACACGGGCGAGATCGTCACCAATTTCCATGTCATCGCCGGCTCCCGCACCATCACGGTCACGCTTTCCGGCGGCAGCGATCACAAAGAGTACAAGGCCACCGTGCTCGGTTTCCGCCGCGCCGACGATCTCGCCCTTCTGAAAATTGACGCCGGGCGCAAACTGCCCTTCGTGCATCTCGGCGACTCCGACCATCTGCAGGTCGGCCAGAAGGTCCTCGCAATCGGTAACCCGTTCGGATTTGAAGGTACCCTGACCACCGGCATCGTCAGTTCTCTCGGCCGCAAACTTCCCAATGAGAACGGAGCCATGCTCGAAGGCCTCATTCAGACCGACGCGGCCATCAATCCCGGCAACAGCGGTGGACCGTTGCTCGATTCGCGCGGCAACGTCATCGGCATCAACACCATGATTCTCGGCTCCCAGACAGCCAACGGCGAAGCGGGCAGCATCGGAATCGGCTTCGCCATGCCCATCAACCGAGCCAAGTCCATGCTCGATGAATACAGCGCGACAGGCCAGATTTCCCGGCCGGTTCTCGGGATCACGGACACGTACCCGGTCTCAGGCGATCTCGCGGATGCGCTCGAACTGCCTTCCTCGGGAGGACTGCTGATTCAGGGGATCGATGAAGGCTCCCCGGCCGCGATCGCGGGCCTGAGAGGACCGGACCGCGCGGTTCGCGTCGGGATCTTCGGACAGGTTCGTCTCGGCGTCGGCGGCGATCTGATCACCGCGATCGACGGGAAGCCCGTCGAATCGCGTGATGCGCTCACCCGCTCTCTGGAACAGAAGAAGCCCGGCGACAAAATGGAGCTGACCGTTTTCCGCAACGGCCGCACCAGAAAAATCGTGGTTACGCTCGGCTCGGCTCCTGAAGTCCTGTAAGCCGTCCGAATTCAGGGCATAGAGCCTCGACGTCGAACTTTCCCTTCGCCAGATCGTGCCCGGCGCCGGATACGGGAATCAGCCCCGTCGGCGCCGGGATCAACTCAATCGCCCGTTTCAGTTCTTCGATCGTTCCGAAGTCATCCCGCGTGCCGTGCACGAACAGCGCCGGGGCCCGCAGCGACGGCAGGTGGCCGGTCCGCAATTGATCCGGTTTCTTCGGCGGGTGCAGCGGATAGGAAAGCAGTAACAGGCCATCAGCCGCGCCGGACTCCTCGGCTACAAGCATCGACGCCTGCCGTCCGCCATACGAATGACCTCCGAGGAACACGCGGCCACCCACCAGACCCCGCACCGCTTCGACAGCCTCCCGGAGTCCTGCGCGATCCGACTCCGCCGTCGCGGGTGATGGAGGCCCGAACGTGCGCTTCTGCCGGAAGGGCAGGTCGTATCGATAGACCAGGAAGCCTGCGCGGCAGAACGCTTCCGCCACGGCAACCAGCAATGGCGCCCGGCGATTTCCGCCCGCCCCGTGCGTGAGCACCATCCCCGCGCCGTTCGGGCTGACCGGCTCGTGCAGGAATTCAGACCGTTCGAGTTGCATAATATTCATGAGCGATGTGTCGCAGTATCAAAGTTCTCCGGCGTCCCGAAGCGCTCGCGTCATCGGATGAGGTCGCCGCGGCGGCGCTCCAGTTCGTCCGCAAAGTCAGTGGCTTCCGCGCGCCGTCGAAATCGAATCAGGCCGCGTTCGATGCAGCCGTCAAAGATATTGCCGGGATCACCGGCAAACTGCTCGAACTACTCGCCCCGGCGCGCCGCCCTAATACCTCCGGCGGTGAAACACGCTCCGGAACGCCCGGGCGCTCTCGGGTGAACCGGACACCAGGTTCTCCGGAAACCGCGCCGGCGTCAGCAACTGATCGTAGATAATTCCGGCGGCATTCGTATTCACCCCCAGCCCCGCCAGATACTGAAGCCGGAGATTCCGGTCGCGATTGATCTCCGCCCCTTTCATCCAGGCGCGCAGGTCGGAAGCCTGCGCGGCATAAGTCGAGAGTAAATCGAGCGCGGAAACATACCCTGCCTCGCGGAGTGACTGCTTTACCCCCGCATACTCGGGGCTGTCCAAACGCCGCTGCATGGCCGCCGGATCGACCTGGAGCGGCTCCGCCTGCCCCATCAGCACCAGATCGTAACCTTCGCCGTCCGTGTTGACGTTGCCCCAGATCGTCCCGTTCGGGAATGCCTCGAAAAACGTTGCGATCTCGCTCCGCGCGGCCTCCACGCTGCTCTCGTAAAGTGGCACCCATTGCGTAACGAATCCGCCGGGCTTCAGATGCCGCTTGCACATCTCGAAGTATTCCGTCGTGTAGAGCGACGCCATGCCCTTGACCCAGGGATGAATCGGGTCGGAAGTGATGATGTCGTATTTGTCCTGGCTCGTCAGAACATAGTGCCTCGCGTCGTCGTAAGTGATTCGCGTGCGCGGATCATGCAGGACATGGTGGTTCTCTGCCCCGAAGTACTTATCCGACTGCGGAGGAATCACAGGCTCGATCTCGCAGATGTTGATCCGCCTGACCTCCGGATGAACCACAAACGTGCCCGCCGTGACCCCTGCCCCGAATCCTACGATGAGAACCGACTCCGGCTTTCGGTGCAGCAGCGCCGGAAGATGTCCCAGCATCCGCTGCAGGCTCATGTCCTGGGGCTCCGTCGAGGCCTCCACTTTCCCGCTCACGTGGAAATAAACCGTCTCGCCGCCCCAGCGGGACCACGCCGCCGATGAGTTCATTCCTTCCGCCTGGTGCAGCAACTCCCATTCGCCGGTCGTGACCGGAAGCCGCCGGCCGAATCCGGTCAGCTTCCAGGGAATTGGCGGGATGCTCCACGCCAGCAATCCAGCCACGGCGATACCCGCCGCCAGTTTCAGCGTCGCCTTCTCGATTGCGCCTTCCAGAACCCCAACCGCCGCGATCGCCGAAAGCGCGATCAGTAACTGCTCGGATCCGGGCGTCCCCAACGCCGGAATCAGCGCCAGACTG
>DASZUZ010000325.1:0-6762 GCA_035547415.1 Bryobacteraceae bacterium
ATCGTCGGCAGTGGAAAAGACGCCCGCGTGCCCAGCCACGCCGCCCATGTACCGAGCGGTCGGATCATGCACGACGCCACGCAGGATCGTGCCGTCCTTCTGCATTTCGGTGGGCGCGATGCGGGGTTTCAGCGCCGGATCGGGAAGATATCCGGTTTCCTTCATCCCGAGCGGATCGAACAGAATCTGTTTCGCATATTCGTTTTCCGGCATCCCGCTCAACCGTTTGACGATCTCACCGAGCAGGATGAAGTTGATGTCGCTGTAAACGAATTTCGTCTCCGGCGGCCCCGCGGGTTTGTCGATCAGAGCCCGGTGAATGCCGGTTTCATAACCGCTCCAGGCGGGCTGGAGATCGAGATCCGGGCGCAAACCGGAAAAATGCGTCATCAGATCCCGTACCGTGATCGGGCTGTTGCCACCCTGAAATTCCGGCAGATAGGTTGTCACCGGATCGTCCAGCCACACCCGCCCCTGCTCGAACAGCTTCATCATGCAACTGGTGGTGGCCACGACCTTCGTCAGAGACGCGATATCGAAGATCGTGTCGACGGTCATCGGCTCTTTCGAAGGCAGAAGCGCGCGGTTTCCGTAAGCCTTGCGATAGACAATTTTCCCGTCGTGCCCGATCAGCGCCACGGCGCCGGGAAGTCTGTCCTCATGGATTGCTCTATTGATGGCCGCATCGAGGTCGGCCGCGCCATGGATGGCTTGCGCGAACGCGGCGCCGCAGGCAAGCGCCGCAACCAGCAGTAATCTCATTTGTAGTCACTCTGAGGGTATCAACTTTGCCGCGAACCATTTTCACGATCGGCCATTCCACGAGGCCCATTGACGAGTTCATCGCGATCCTCGAGGCGCACGGGATCGAGCGGCTCGTGGACGTGCGGACCGTGCCACGTTCACGCAAGAATCCGCAGTTCAACGCGGATTCCCTGCCGGAAACGCTCGCCTTGAAGGGCATCGCGTGGGAACACGCCGCCGCGCTCGGAGGGCTCCGGCGCGCCCGGCGCGATTCCCCGAACGAGGGATGGAGAAACGCGAGCTTCCGCGGATACGCGGATTACATGGGAACGCCGGAATTTCGCGCGGCCGTCGACTGGCTGATCGAGACGAGCGCGGATAAAACGACCGTCATTATGTGCGCCGAAGCGGTTCCATGGCGGTGTCACCGGAGCCTGATCGCCGACGCTCTTCTGGTACGCAGTACACCCGTCCGGCACATCATGAGCGCATCCAAAGCATACCCTCACGCGATGACTTCATTTGCGCGCGTGGATCACGGAGCAATCACATATCCTCCGCAATAAAACGACGGCAGCGGGAATAATGTCGCTTTTGGCACGGTTGCAGCCGCGCATCGTGTTCTGTTATAAATCCACGGTATCGAGGCCCACCGAGGCCGTGCCAATGACCAAAAAGAAAACCGTAGCAGGGACAAAGACCATCGCGGCGTCCAGGGAGACCGCGGAGGAGCAGGGCGCGGCGAGCGCGGCCGGCCTGCAACTCAAAAAGTTCGAAGAGGCTGTTCAACTGTTTACGCGGCGAAACTTTGTGGAGGCGTGCGAAGCTTTCCGCGACGTTGCTGCCGGTCCGGCATCGAATATCGCCGACAAAGCGCGGTCCTATCTTCAGATCTGCGAACGCAGATTATCGACGCCGCAGCTTGATTTCCGCACCGCCGAAGATCACTTCAATTACGCCGTGGAGCGGCTGAACGCGCGGGATATCGAACAGGCCCAGTTTCATTTCACCCGCGCACTGGGTCTTCAGCCCGACGCCGACCACATCCTCTATACCATGGCTCTGTGCTGCGGGATCGGCGGTGACGGCAACGGCGCCTGCGAAAATCTGAAGCGTGCCATCGAACTCGAGCCGAAGAATCGCATCCTCGCCCGGCAGGACCCGGAGTTCTCCGCCCTGGCGGCGCAATTTCCGGCGCTTCGGGCGCTCCTGGGCTTCGACGCGCCCGGTTCCCTCTGAGACCGCGCTCTCCCGTTCCGAAATGAGCGCATGACCGAACCCCTTCGCGTCGTTTCCATTGGAGGCGGCAGCGGGCTCTCGTCCCTGCTGAACGGCGTCAAGAAATACGCCCGGCCTCAACAGGGTCAACCTGAGATCGACATCACGGCCATCGTTACTGTCACGGACGATGGCGGAAGCTCCGGCCGGCTGCGGCGCGAGTTCGAGGTGCTGCCACCGGGCGACATCCGCAACTGCATGGTCGCGCTGTCGGAAGACGAGGCGCTGCTCTCGACGCTGTTCCAGTATCGGTTCCAGGCGGGGCGCGGACTCAAAGGCCACAGCTTCGGGAATCTGTTTCTCACGGCGCTGACCCACATTACGGGCGATTTCCCGGACGCCGTCCGGAAATCCTGCGAGGTCCTGAACATCGCCGGGCGCATTTATCCATCGACCGCTTCCGACGTGTCGCTGATCGCCGTTCTGGACGACGGGCACGAAGTGCGCGGAGAGACGCGCATCAGCCGCAGCCGGCGTCCGATTCGCGAGATCCGCATCGATCCGCCGGGCGCGAAGCCACTGAAGGAAGCGCTGACGGCGCTCGAGCAGGCGGACCTGATTACGCTTGGACCGGGGTCCCTTTTCACCAGCGTGATTCCCAATCTGCTGGTGTCGGGTATCCCGAAGGCGATCCGGAAATCCCGCGCGCTGAAGGCGTACTTCGTCAACCTGATGTCGCAGCCGGGGGAAACCACCAATTTCCGGGCTTCGGATCATGTGCTGGCGATCCGGTCACACGCGGGAAACAACCTGCTGGACTGCGCGGTGGTGAGCGAATCGCACATCGCGTCCCCGCAGCGGCGCAAATACGCCCGGCAGAGCGCGTCCCCCGTCGAGAACGATATCGACATGCTGCGGGAACTCGGGCTCGAGGTCATCGGCGCGGATCTGCTGCAGCCCGGGCCAAAAGTCCGGCACAACCCGAAAGCCATCGGCGCCGTGGTTTACGAACTGGCGATGCGAGGCCGGTTACGGCGCAGCGGGGCCATGCGCGAACTTCGATGATTTGATTCACCTTCGGCTGATCCTTTCTTCCAGTAAAGCCTTCTAAACTGGAAGGTTCATGGTTAATGACGCGGCAGTAGCGATTCTGGCAGCGGGGCAGGGTACCCGCATGAAATCCCGCATGGCGAAGGTTCTGCACCGCGCCGGAGGCAAGGCTCTTGTGGAGCACGTGATCGGAGCGGCGAAAACGCTCGCGACCCCGGAACGGATCTTCGTCGTGGTGGGTCATCAGGCAGAAGCCGTGGGCGAAGTGGCCCGGGCCAACGGTGTGCAGTCGATTCTCCAGGCGGAACAACTGGGAACGGGCCACGCCGTGATGTGCGGCAAGGATCAGCTTGCCGGGCTCGGCGGGCTGCTGCTGGTTCTGAACGGAGACTGCCCGATGATCCGGCCGGAGACGCTGGAGCGGCTGGTCGATCTGTACCGGAGCAGCGGTTCCGCCGCCGCGATGATCACGACCGATCTCGACGATCCGACGGGGTACGGCCGCATCATCCGGCAGCCGAACGGGGATGTACAGGCGATCGTGGAGCACAAAGCCGCCACGCCGGAACAGCTTGCGGTGCGCGAAATTAACGTGGGCTTTTACTGCTTCGACGCCGCCGCGTTCTGGAAGCACGTCCATGAGATCCGGCCCGATAATCCGGCCAGCGAATACTACCTGACCGACATGATCGCCATCCTGCTGAAGGCGGGACACCGGGTAACGGCGCTGAAGGCAGAGGACTCGAGCGAGATGCTCGGCATCAACAACCGCGTGGAACTCGCGGCAGTCGACCGCATCCTGCGCGAGCGCAAGACGCGGCAACTGATGCTGGAGGGCGTGACGATCGAGCGGCCTGAAACCGTCACCATCGACGCGGACGTGACGGTCGGCATGGATACGGTCATCGGCCCGTTCACGCAGATCATGGGCAAGACAACGATCGGCGAGAACTGCCGGATCGGCGCGTCCTCGATTCTCGACAACGCAACGCTGGGGGACAACGTCGATGTGTTCCCGTTCTCCATGGTCTCCGCCTCGACTCTCGACAACAAAGCGCAGATCGGGCCCTTCGCGCGGCTTCGGATGGGCGCACATCTGGCCGAAGACGCGCACGTGGGCAACTTCGTCGAGCTGAAGAAGACGAAGCTGGGCGCGGGTTCGAAGTCGATGCACCTGGCGTACCTGGGCGATTCGACAATCGGGTCGAAGGTCAACATCGGCGCCGGCACGATTACGTGCAATTACGACGGCCAGAAGAAGCACCCGACTCAGATCGCCGATGGCGCGTTCGTCGGCAGCAACTCAACGCTGGTGGCGCCGATCTCCATTGCGGAAGACGCCTATATCGCGGCCGGAAGCGTGATTACGCATCCGGTTCCGGCGAAGACGCTGGCACTGGGACGCGCGCACCAGGTGATGAAAGAAGGCTGGAAACCGAAGCTGAAAAGCTGACTACAGCCGGTTGATCAGACTGGCGACGTAACCGGCTCCAAACCCGTTATCGATATTGACGACCGTCACGTTGCTCGAGCAACTGTTCAGCATGCCGAGCAGCGCGGCGAGCCCGTTGAAGCTGGCGCCATAGCCGATGCTGGTCGGCACGGCGATGACCGGAACGGAGACCATGCCACCCACGGCACTCGGCAGGGCGCCTTCCATGCCCGCGCAGACGATGATTACACGGGCTTCGGCCAGGCGCGCGCGGTTGCTGATGAGGCGATGAATGCCGGCCACGCCGATGTCGTGGATGGAATCGACTTCGTTCCCCATCACTTCCGCGGTGACCTGCGCTTCTTCGGCGACGGGAATATCGCTGGTACCGGCGCAAACAACGGCTATCTTTCCTTTGCCCTGCCTCGTCCGGTCGCCCCAGAACCGGATCGCGCCCGATTGCGGGAAATACTCGCCGCCGGGAAGGTCCGTCATGACGCGGTCCGCCATGGCGGGGGTGGTGCGGGTAATCAGAACATTCTGTACGCGCTCGAGCAGTTTGCCGGCGATAGCGACCACATGGTCGGGCGTCTTGCCGATGCCGAACACAACCTCGGGCATGCCATGGCGCAGCGCGCGGTGGTGATCCACCTTGGCAAAGCCGAGATCTTCAAAAGGGAGGTGGCGCATCCGCGCGACCGCGGAGTCGATGTCGGTTGCGCCGCTACGCACGTCATCGAGCAGTGAGCGGAGCTGATCTTCAGTCATCCATTGCCAACCATATCAGAGGGCGCGTTCCGGGAACATTCTTCACGATAAACTGGAAGTAGTCTTTCCCCGTATGTTAGCTACCAGCACGGTCGCCGAAGAGATTCTCGACCTCAAACGTGAGCGCCGCGCCATTCTGCTGGCGCACCACTATCAGGAAGCCGAGATTCAGGAACTGGCCGATTTCGTCGGCGACAGTCTGGAACTGGCGCGCAAGGCGCGCGAAGCCGAAGGGGACGTGATTGCGTTCTGCGGCGTCTGGTTCATGGCCGAGACAGCGAAGGTACTGAACCCCTCGCGGATCGTCATCGTGCCGGACAAGGAAGCGAGCTGCAGTCTGGTCCAGAGCTGCCCGGTGGAACCGATCCGCGAATACCGCCGCCGCAATCCGGACCACGTGATTGTCAGCTACATCAATACGTCCATCGAGGTGAAAGCCGAGTCGGACATCCTCTGCTCGTCGCGCAACGCCGTGAAGATCGTCAATTCGATCCCGGCGGACAAGACCATCCTGTTCCTGCCCGACCGCAACCTGGGCAATTACGTCAAGCAGCAGACCGGCCGGGAGAACATGAAGATCTGGCAGGGCTCCTGCATCGTCCACAACACGTTCCCGGTGCGGCGACTGCTGGACGCGAAGGCGGCGCATCCGGAGGCGATCGTCGTGTCGCATCCGGAGTGTCCGGAAGCGGTTCTGCAGAACTCCGACTTCATCGGCTCCACGTCCGCCATCATTGACTACTGCGCTTCCAGCCCCGCCCGGGAATTCATCGTGATGACCGAAAGCGGCGTGAATTTCTCGCTGGAACGGGTCGCGCCACAGAAGAAGTTTCACTATGTGGCCAACGAGAACTGCAACTGCAGCGAGTGCCCTTTCATGCGGCTGAATACGCTCGACAAGCTGCGCGATTCGCTGCTGTACCTGGAACCGCGGGTGGAGTTGTCGGATGAACTCATGGCCCGCGCGCTGGCGCCGATCGAGCGCATGCTGGCCGTCAAGTGACACCGCTGGTCGACAGCTTCGGAAGAGTCCACGACAACCTGCGGATCAGCGTTACGGACCGCTGCAATATCCGCTGCTTCTACTGCATGCCCGAGGAAGGCGTACAGTTCATGGACCGGCGCGACATCCTCAGCTTCGAGGAGATCGAGCGGTTCGTCCGGGCGGCCGTACCGCTGGGCATCTCCAAGCTCCGGATCACGGGAGGCGAGCCGCTGGTGCGGCGGGATCTTGCGCGGCTGATCGAGAAACTGGCCGCGATTCCGGGCATCCGCGACATCGCTCTGACCACGAACGCCGTCCTCCTGGAAAAGCAGGCGCAGGATCTTTACAACGCGGGACTGCGCCGGCTCAACATTCACCTCGACACGCTCGACCGCGAGCGGTTCCGGCAGATTACGCGGCGGGACGATCTGCCGCGCGTGCTCGCCGGACTCGACGCCGCCGTGCGGGTTGGGTTCGAGCGGATCAAGTTCAACGTGGTCGCGGTGAAGGGTCTGGTGGAACCCGATATCGTGCCCATGGCCCGCTTCTGCCGCGAACGCGGTTT
>DASZUZ010000326.1:0-2613 GCA_035547415.1 Bryobacteraceae bacterium
TAAAGCTCCCGGCCCATGCCCGCGTACTGCGCGACCTGACCCGGAAACATGAAGACGACGGACGGCTCCCGGAGCTTCTGAAGATGATCGACGACACGCTTCGAATCCCGCGTTTCCAGCACGGCTGCGCCGTCCGCCGCATCGCGACAGACGGCAATCCGGCGATGAGTGAATTCGCTGCGGCCTGTCTGAAGCGTAAACGCCGCATCCGCCAGTTCCCGTTGCGCATCGCCACCGCTGTTGCTTTCCGCGACGGATTTCAGATGAGCGGCGAGATTCCGCGTGGCGCGATCCAGCGCTTCGGGTGTTTTGGCGGAGAGGACCATCAACTGGAATGGCCGTGAAGGCCCGGATGGCTCAAGATCAGGTGCCTGCTCGACAACCACGTGCGCGTTCGTGCCGCCCGTGCCGAACGAACTGACGCCGGCGCGGCGCGGAACATCCGGAGGCGTGTTCCACTCCCGGAGGGTCGCGTTGACGTAAAAGGGGCTGTTTTCGAGATCGAGCTTCGGATTCGGCTTCGAAAAATGCAGGCTCGCGGGAATGACTCCGTTGCTGATGGAAAGGGCAGTCTTGATGAGCCCGGTGACGCCGGAGGCCGCGTCCAGATGGCCCACGTTGGTCTTCACCGAACCGAGCGCGCAAAACTGTTTCGCATCGGTACCGAGCCGGAAGGCTTTGGTCAGACCGGCCACTTCGATGGGATCGCCGAGCGGCGTGGCCGTTCCATGGGCTTCAACGAGAGTGATGGTTTCCGGATCGACGCCCGCGAGGGCATGCGCCATCGCGATGACTTCCGCCTGCCCTTCGACACCCGGGGCGCCGAAGCTGACGCGCTTCGCGCCATCGTTGTTGACAGCGGCTCCTTTGATGACGGCATAGATCCTGTCGCCGTCATTGACGGCGTCTTCGAGGCGTTTGAGGACGACCACGCCGACACCGTTACTGAATACGGTGCCCGCCGCCTGTTCATCGAAGGTGCGGGTCTTTCCATCCGGCGAGCCGATGTTGCCATCGTCGTGGTAATAACCGGAAGCCTGCGGCACCCGGACGGACACGCCGCCGGCAAGGGCCATGTCGCACTGGTGGGTCAGGAGAGACTCGCAGGCCTGACAGACCGCGACCAGGGAACTGGAGCACGCGGTACTGACGTTGAGCGCGGGCCCCGTAAGTCCGAGCTTGTAAGCGACGCGCGTCGTGAGATAGTCTCTCTCGTTGCCGAACATGACCAGATCGGATCCGATCAGTTCGATGAGGTCTGGGCGCCGGTGGAGCGCATGCAGGTAGTAGGTGTTGTAAGTCGCGCCGGCGAATACGCCGACCGATCCGTTCAGACGCGTGGGAGCGTATCCTGCGCGCTCGAGCGCGGCCCAGCAGGTTTCGAGAAATACGCGCTGCTGCGGATCGAGGACGTCGGCTTCCTTCGGGTGCACACCGAAGAAAGCCGCGTCAAAACAGTCCGCGTCCCGGAGAAGACCGCGCGCCGGCACATAATGGCCGCGCCGCTTCAGGTCTTCGACGTCGAGTCCCGACGCGGCGAGTTCTTCGTCGCTGAAGAACGAGATGCTCTCTTTCGCGGCGACGAGATTCGCCCAGAACTCCTCCACGGTATCGGCGCCGGGGAACCGGCCAGCGACGCCGATAATGGCTACGCCTTCGTATTGTCCGTCGCTCATAACTGTTATCTGTTGGCTTTGGATCGCAATTGAGCCAGCGCCTCCCTTTGACGCTGCGCTCGTTCCCGCAACTCATTGCGAGCGGCAGGGACCGCGTGGGACGCCGCCGCAACCGGCTGGCGAAGATAGCGGGAAAGAGAGCTGATCGTCGGATGCTCAAACAGCGCGACGACGGGGAAGTCTTTCTTCAGAGTTTCGAGTAAACGGCGGTGCATCTGGACAAGCAGCAGGGAATGGCCGCCGAGATCGAAGAAATTCTCTTCGACGCCGATCCGGTCCACGCCGAACATGTTGCTCCATACGCCCGCGATGACTCGTTCCATCTCGGTTTGCGGCGGCACATAGTCTTGCGATTGCGCCCGCAATGCGCGTTTCGCCTTGCCGGAGAATGCGGGCGGCGGCGTGATCAGCGCCTGCAGATCCGCAACGGGCTGTTCCGATAGTTCCGGTATTCGCGTCAGCACCATTGCTAGATCGCGCGCCCAGCATTCCATGGAGGAACGAGGGACACCGTCACTGTCGTAAATCAGCGTCAGTTGAAGTTGGGGTCCCGGGTCGACCAGCAACGTCACGGGATAGTTGGTATGGACTGGACCGGTGAAATCCGCCAGTTCGATCTCGGGGCCGAAGCGCCGGGCAGATTCGTCGACGAGATAATTCTGGAAGACGACCAGACTGTCGAAAAGCCGGTTTCGCCAGGGCATTTCGCTGCAGCGTTGTATTTCGACGAGCGGAGTAAATTGATACGCGCTGAGTTCGAGCAGCCGGCCGTGTACCTGCCGGAAGAAGGCGGCCGAGCTGGTCCGGCGATCGACCGTCAGGCGCACCGGCAGGTTGTTGACGAAAGGCCCGACGATGCCGTCAGAACCATTCAGGTCTGCCGGCCGGCCGGAGAACGCGGCGCCGAAGACGATATCGGACCGATCGCACTGACGGT
>DASZUZ010000327.1:0-7554 GCA_035547415.1 Bryobacteraceae bacterium
TGTCTTCGGAAAGCCGACCGTGTTCACGCGCTCCGGCGGGTCCATTCCGATCGTCGGCGACTTTGCGAACCACCTCGGCATCCCGACAATCCTGATGGGCTTCGGGCTTCCCGATGACGGGCTGCACTCTCCGAACGAGAAGTACAACATCCGGAACTATTACGACGGGATCCGGACGCTCGCCCACTTCTTCGAGGAATACGGCAAATAGCGTTTACCGGAACGACTGACCGGCAGTCGAGAGACTGCGACGTTCGGCGACGCTTTCGATCGTTTCTTCGCCGGCGGCCGGCTTGAATCCGGAAAAGGTCAGCTGTTCGTTCAGGTTTTTGTTGTGGACCATCAGCACCCGGGCCACGCCGTTAACATCGATTTTGGCCGGCATCCAGAGCCCCGGCCGGACACGCGTCATGTCGAGCGAGATGTGCGCTCCCGGGCCGATGCGAGCGAGCACCCAGCCGATGCTGATCGTATCGATGACGTGCGCGTCCGCCTTGGCCCAATGCACGTCTTCCTTGTCGATCCACAACTTGCCCTCGATGTGGCGAAACATCGCGGCGCGCATGCTCAGGGGAGAGTAACCGGGCTTCGGATGCATCTCCACGACCCACGCGGGACGCCCGTCGACCTCGTCTTCCCCGATCAGGCGGAAATTGTACGCTTCGGGAATTTCGCGCAGAAACGCGCGATCGCTCTCATACTTCTCGATGCGCGCCCTGCGCTCCGCCGGTGACTCGGCGCGGCGCTGCCGCACGACCTTCTCGTACTTCTGATCTTCTTTCCGCTTCTCGTCCGCACCCAGCGGTTTCCCGTCTTTGCTGACCAGGTGATCGTACGGAGTTCCTTCGATTGGAAGGACCTCGACGACCTCCACTTCCTTGCCGCTGTCAGATCGGGTCAGATCGGTCTGCGTGTAGGACCACCTCATTCCGGTCCGCCAGTCCCGCTCGTAATTTTCCACCGATTTCCGGATCAGAGCCTTCACGTCCGGCTGTTGAGCATAACCGGAGGCGCCGCAGAGAGAAATGAGAATCGCGAGAGGGCAGGTGCGCATCACGCCTGCAGCTAACGCAAGCGTGATGCCAGAAACTAAGCGGTAGCAGCCGAAAAACGGGAATTCGGACGACGTACTGTCTGGTTCCGCTCGGGACCGGTCGAAACACACCCGACTTCCACGCCGGTCTGCTCTTCGAGGAACAGCACGTAGTCGCGCGCCGCCGAAGGCAGTCGATCCCAGTCGGCGATTCCTTCGGTCGAACTCTTCCATCCCGGAAGGGTTTTATAAACCGGCTCGGCCTTTGCCAGTTCGCGCACGGTGGCAGGCATCTCCGAAGTCGTCGATCCGCCAATTTTGTACCCCACGCAGACCGGAATTTCTTCCAGTTCGTCGAGAACGTCGAGCTTCGTCACGACCATCGTTTCGAATCCGTTCAGCATCGCCGAATACCGCAGCAGCGGCGCATCGAACCAGCCGCACCGCCGCGGACGTCCCGTGACCGACCCGAACTCATGCCCGCGATTGCGAATTTCGTCGCCGCGTTCATCCAGCGCTTCCGTCGGGAAGGGTCCGCCGCCCACGCGAGTGATATAGGCCTTCGAAATCCCGATCACCGTGTCGATTTTCGTCGGCGGGACGCCGGTGCCGGTGCAGGCGCCACCCGCGCAGGCGCTCGAAGACGTAACGAACGGATACGTCCCGTGATCGATGTCGAGCATCGTGCCCTGTGCGCCTTCGAACAGCAGATTTTTCCCGCTCTTCATCGCTTCGGACAGCAGGGACGCGGTATCGCAGACCAGTGGCCGGATCTTCTCGGCCGCCGCCTCATATCGGGCAACCACCTCGTCCGCGTTTACCGTGTCGGCAATGCCGAACGCCCGCGCGCGGGTCAGATGGTCTTCGATCAGCGCGCGAACAGCCGTACCGAAGTACTCGCGGTCCATCAGATCGGCCATGCGAATGCCGCGGCGCGCCACTTTATCTTCGTAGCAGGGGCCGATGCCGCGCGACGTCGTGCCGATCGCCACCTTGCCCGGAACCGCTTCCGTGATCTTCTCCACTACGCGGTGCGACGGCAGCAGGACCTGCGCCCGGGTGCTGATGCGGAGCTGCTTCTGCACGTCGATCCCGGCCGCGGTCAACTGCTCCAGTTCTTCGAGCAGCGCAATCGGATCCACCACCAGTCCGTTGCCGATGACCGCTGTCTTCCCGGGGTGCAGAATGCCGCTCGGAACCAGCCGCAGTACAAATTTACGGTCCCCGATCAGGATCGTGTGGCCCGCATTGTGGCCCCCCTGATACCGGACGATGTAATCGAACCGGTTGGCAAGCAGATCCACCAGCTTGCCCTTTCCTTCATCGCCCCACTGAGCGCCTAAAATGACAATATTGCTCATTTAAAAAGTAACTTCGCCTTGCTTTCGCCCAAACGGGCTATTGTAACGCACTGTGTTACGCTGACCTCTTATGCAGCTTTCCGGCGTGTTTCTGCAGCTCGGCGAAGACCACCTGCGGCAACTCGTGCGCCATATTTCGATTGGGAAATTGAGGACCTACCAGCTTTACGACCGGTTCAAAACCCGTACGCACCTGCCCAAAGTCAACACCGAGAATCTGCGCAAAGCGGTACCCCGTTTCTGGCAGCGTCTCCAGGCGCACGATGAGGAGTTTGCCACGGATCTGTCCCAGGCCGTACTCATCGCGCACATGGAAATGATCACAAAGGTGCTCGACTTCCTCGGCATTCCCAACCAGGGCGGCTTCTTCGAAAAGGATCTCGACGCGAAGCCCTATCTGACGGACGGCTGGCAGACTCGCGCCTTCGAACATTTCCGCGCCGAATATCCCGAGCCTCTGCTGCTCTTCTACATCAATCACCTCGGTTTCGAACTCGGCGGCGAACAGCAGGCGTTCCGGCCCGCGGCATAGCAGTTCCATGCAGGATCTTCTCGACAGCGCGCTGGCGCGCATCAACGCCTCGGCGGCGGCTGAGGAACTCGAAGCGGTTCGTGTGGAAGTGCTCGGCCGCAAAGGCGTTCTGGCGCAGCTCAGCAAGGACATGGGCAAACTTTCGCCCGAAGAGCGCGCCAGCCGCGGCAAGTTCATCAACACGGCGAAACAGGCGCTCGAAGGCGCGTACGAAACCCGCAAATCGGCCTTCGAAAGCGCGGCTCTCGCGAAGCGGCTCGATTCCGAGTGGTTCGACCTCACGGTCCCGGCGCCCGGCCCCCGCCCCGGCAGTCTTCACCCCATCACGCAGATTCAGTGGGAGATCGAGGACCTTTTCCGCTCCCTCGGGTTCACCGTGCTCGACGGTCCTGAAGTCGAAACCGAGCATCACAACTTCGACGCGCTCAACATCCCGCCGGACCATCCGGCGCGGGACATGCAGGATACGTTCTGGCTGGACGGGGGCTACCTGCTCCGCACGCATACTTCGCCCGTTCAGATCCGCGGCATGGAGAAGCTCGGGCCGCCGCTGCGTATGATCGCGCCCGGCCGCGTCTTCCGCAACGAATCCGTGGATGCCTCACACGAGCACACGTTCTATCAGCTCGAAGGCATGATGATCGACCGCGATGTCTCCGTCGGTCACCTGATCTACTTCATGAAGACGCTGCTCACCGCGATCTTCAAACGCGAAGTCACGGTACGGCTCCGCCCGGGATTCTTCCCATTTGTCGAGCCGGGCTTCGAACTCGATATTCAGTGCCTCATCTGCGGCGGTTCCGGCTGCCCGGTCTGCAAGCAGAGCGGATGGGTGGAACTCCTCCCGTGCGGTCTGGTGAACCCGCACGTTCTCCGCATCAGCGGCATCGATCCCAACGAATGGAACGGCTTCGCTTTCGGCCTTGGCCTGACCCGGCTCGTGATGATGCGCTACGCCATCGACGATATCCGGTGGCTGCAAAGCGGCGACCTGCGCTTCCTCAAACAGTTCTGATGTGCCCGCTCCTCACAGTTCCTGACGCATGTGGGGCGGGGGCTTCCGCCCCGCCGCCGGGCTTTTGTCCGGCGCAGTCCGACAAATCGCAATGAAGTTCTCCTATAACTGGATCCGCGAATTCGTAAACGACCTCGACGTGCCCGCCCAGGCTCTCGAGCGGCTCATCACCATGAAGACCGCCGAATGCGAAGGCATTGAAACCGCCGGCGCGCTCCTCGCGGGCGCGGTTCCCGCCCGCATCGAAGCGGTCGAGCCGATCGAAGGCGCGCACAACGTGAAGGCAGTTGTCGAAACCGCCCGCTACGGCCGGAAGACCGTGGTCTGCGGCGCCCCCAACTGCCGCGCCGGGATCACCACGGCGTATGTCCCCCTCGGGATCAAAACCATCTCCGGCGTGGCCAGCGACGGCATGCTCGCCAGCGCCGCGGAACTCGAAATCAGCCGCGATCACGCGGGCATCATCGAACTCGCCGGGAACGAAGAACTCCCCGCGCCCGACAGCATCATCGAGATCGACAACAAGAGCATTACGCACCGGCCGGACCTGTGGGGCCACCACGGCATGGCGCGTGAAGTCGCCGCCATCACCGGCAAACCGCTGCGCGATCCGGTGGACGCTTCCCTGCTCCCGCCGCCCGGCGGCCCTGTCGCCGTCGAGATCGAAGATCTCCATCTCTGCCCGCGCTATTCCGCGCTGGTTTTCGAGAACGTCACGGTTCAGCCGTCTCCCCTGTGGCTGCAGCAGCGGCTCACTGCCGTCGGCCTGAATCCGATCAACAACATCGTCGACCTGACGAACTACATCATGGCCGAACTCGCGCAGCCGATGCATGCGTTCGACCGGGCGAAGCTTCACGGAGACACAATCCACGCGCGCCCGGCGCGCGCCGGCGAACGCATCGAAGCGCTGAACGGCGAACATTACGATCTCTCGCCGTCGAATCTCGTGATTGCGGACGCCTCCGGTCCCATCGCCATCGCGGGCGTCATCGGCGGCCAACTCAGCGCCATTTCGGAATCGACGACGTCGATCGTTCTCGAAAGCGCCAATTTCAACGCGGGCAGCGTTCGTAAAACATCCGCCGCACTGAAACTGCGCACGGACGCCTCCATGCGCTTCGAAAAAGCGCAGGATCCGCACAACACCGTCCGCGCGCTCGCCCGGGCGCTCGAACTGTTACCCCTCCTTTCTCCCGGCATTCGCCTCGTGGGGAGCCTTGCCGACCGCCACGGTGAACTTTCCTCTGCGCCAACCGTCTCCCTTCATCTCGAGTGGCTCGCGCGCAAACTGGGCCGCGTGCTCGACCCGGCGGAAGTTCGCCGCATCCTCGAAAGCCTGCAGTTTGGCGTAATCCCGGAAACCGACGGCGCGTTCACCGTGACCATCCCGACCTGGCGTGCCACGAAAGACATTGCCATGCCGGACGACCTGGTCGAAGAAGTCGGCCGGATGATCGGCTACGATTCCATCCCGCCCCAGCCGCCGCTCGTCCCCTGCGCGCCGTCGTACGATCCGCCGGAACGCGAGTTCCTGCGCGGCATCAAGCGCACGGTCGCCGCTCAGGGCTTCACCGAAGTTTCGAACTACTCGTTCATCAGCGAGGAAGAAGCGCGGCGCTTCGGCTTCGCGGTCGAAGATCATGTGCGCGTCCTGAACCCGATCGCCGCCGGACAGGAACTCATGCGGACCTCGTTGCTCCCCGGCATCTATCGCAATGTCGTTGAAAACGCGAAGCATTTCGATGATTTCCGCCTCTTCGAAACAGGCCATGCGATCCACCGGAAGGCCGATGCCAAACCGGAAGAGCGCCCGCATCTGATGGCTGCCCTCTATTCGAGAGATGGCGACGGCCGAGCGGGTCTGCTCGAGATCAAACGACTCGCCGAATGCCTGGCGCCAGGCATCCACATCCGCCCCTCCGAAGCCAGGCCTTGGGAGCATCCGGCCCGGTGCGCCGAAATCTGGTGGAACGGAGTCGCCATCGGACGTTTCGGCGAACTCCACCCGAAACTGGTCGAAACCGGGCGCGCCGCAGTTCTCGACATCGACCTGAAACTCCTTCAGGAACTCAGGCCGGAACGCATTCAGTACGCCGCCGTGCGCCGATTCCCGACCAGCGATTTCGATCTTTCGATCATCGCCGGGGCGCGCGAACTCGCCGCAACGCTGGAACTCGAAATCCGGCGTTTCGCGGGCGAATATGCAGTCGCGATCGAGTATGTTCGCGAATACCAGGGACCGCCCCTTCCGGAAGAAAAAAAGAGCGTCTCGTTCCGCGTCGTTCTCGGCGCGGACCGGACTCTCTCTTCCGCCGAAATTACGGAGATCCGAAGTCGCATCATCGAAGGACTCCAGAGTATGGCGTACGAACTCCGCGTCTGACCGGCCGGACTAAAACCGCGCCATCGCGTCGGCACGGGACAGAGCGGGATAATCAATCAGAGGTATTTTGGCGTCAATGCGTCGCCTGCCTGCGATTTGGCAGCGCATGCCGGAAATGGCGGTCAGTCCCGGGAGAGGAATTCCGGGATGAATCCCGCTGCCCGAAAAAGCGGGATCAGCCAGGTGGCCGAACTGGGGTGGGGAGCGCATTTTTGTCATTTTTACGAGACAAAAAGTGATCTTCTCGACATTCTTCTGCCGTACTTCTCTCAGGGGCTGGCTCACAATGAGCTTTGCGTCTGGATCACCTTCGCCCCTCTCGAGGAAAACGACGCGAAAAAAGAGTTGATCCGGGCATTGCCGGATGCGGAATTACACCTGCGCCGCGGCGATATCGAAATCGCTCCCTGCTCCGACTGGTATCTCTCGACCGGAGAGTTCAATCTGCCCGCGGTGATCGACAAATGGAAGCAAAAGCTCGCGTATGCCCGCGAACGCGGCTACGAAGGGCTGAGGGTGAATGGCAATGAGGCCTGGCTGACGCGCAGGAACTGGCAGGATTTCGCGGGTTACGAGGAACAGCTCAACCAGATGATCGCCGGACAGCCGATCATCGTTTTGTGTACCTACCCTCTGTCCTCTACCAGCGCCGATCAACTTTTCGATGTGGCGCGCTCCCATCAGTTCGTGATCGCGCGACGCCACGGGATGTGGGAGGTCCTGGAGACAGCGGCATCCAGAGAGGCGAAAGAGGACCTGCTTCGGATGACGCGCGAGCTGGAAAAGCGAGTCGCCGAGCGCACCAGCGCTCTCGACTCGGCCAACGAGCAGTTGCGGGCGCTTTCCGCCCGCCTGCAGAGCGCGAGAGAAGAGGAGGGCGCGCGCATCGGACGCGAACTCCACGACGAAGTTGGTTCGTCGCTCGCAAGCCTGAAGTGGGATCTGGAGAGACTCAGTTTGGCCGTCGGCGGGGAAAGCGCTCGCCGGGAGATTGAAGGTATGGCAAAACTGGTCGACGCGACAATCACCGCAATCAGGAGGATTGCGTCGGAACTGCGGCCCTCCATCCTGGAGAGCCTGGGATTCGCGGAAGCCGTGGAATGCCTTGCGACCGGATTTCAGCAACGAACCGGAGTGGCGTGCCACGTCAATATCCCCGAGGACATCCCACTCGGTCAGGATGAGGCGACCTCTCTCTTTCGCATCGCCCAGGAGGCGCTCACGAAC